>JAOZRE010000214.1 GCA_029940215.1 bacterium
CTTACTGAAATATCATGGTAGCCCCACCAGGACTCGAACCTGGATCTTAGGTTCCAGAAACCGGAGTTGGGCCTCTGTAGTTCTACTGTATCGGGGGAATTAGAGAGGAGAGGGGGTTTTGAGATGTTGATTAAATGTCTTTTGGAAGAACGATACAGTAACCTAATCCGTGTTTAGATGCTGATATCTAATTTTTTTTTAGCTTTTGTACATTTTTTTCTAACAGTTTTTTAGGAAAAACCTTCAAATTCAAGTCCTAGATTCTCAGCATCCTTTGTCTCAGAACGCTTTCAATGTCTCTGCGACCGTCGATTATGCAGTGAACAAATACCTCCCTTTTGCTTATTTCATAGATAATTCGATATGGCTTGAAATATATCTCAAGATATTGGGCCATTGCCAATCGTTCCAACTCTTTGGGTATGTGTCCTCTATCCGGGTAATTTTCTAGTTTTACGCATGTTTCTTCAAAATTCTCCAAAAGAAGTACAGCTTTTTCCGGAGAATCATAACGTGCAACATATAGTGAAATGTCCTTAAGATCCTTTTCAGCCTCTTCAGAAAATAAAACCCGATATTTTTTCATAACACCTGGTTTTCCAATTCCTCTCTCACATTCTTGAATACTTCCCGGAATGGCCTGACCTTTTTCTCCTCAATGCTTTTTCTGCTTTGAGAAACCAGCTTAAGCATGGCCATGCTCTCCATCATTTCTTCATATTCATGAATATCTAATAAGGCAGCCTTGGCTTCACCATTCTGTGTAATGATAAGTGTCTCCTTATCCTCATCTAAATGGTTTAGAATTTCTGATGCATGGGCTTTCAGATAACTGATTGGTCTAACCGATTTACTTAGTTTCATACGTCTACCCCGATTGAATAATATGAACATTTTTCTTGACTATAATTTAGTCCATATTTTGGTCCCCTGTCAAACCTATTGCCATTGACTAAAATTTGATCGAGTAATTCTCTTTTATGAACGAGTTTCATAAACAAAGCTGCTAATCGAAAAAAACTTCCCATTAAAGATGCTTAACTTCGTGTCCATTTTTACTGAACCATATCAGTCCGAGTCGGTATCCTTTCGATTACAGTTTTCAGCAAACGCACATAAAAACGCTTGACTTTAAAAAAACAATTTCCTACTATCTATCGAAGTTAGATAAAGTTAGGTTTTTTAGAGCAAACTTAAACCGTTGCTTTTCTTCAATCGGTTTTTAAGAATTTGGCATCTATGAAAGTTAGTATAAGTTAGGCAATAACTTCCAAACCTATACTAACTTCAATAGCAATGTCATGAGAGAACAAAAAGATGAATCCGGTAAATAATCCTTATACCCCTGGAGCGGGAGTACCTCCTCCGGAATTGGCGGGTCGCGAGAAGATTCTCATCCATGCTGAAAACGCCATAATGCGGACAAAAAATGGAAAGGCTGCCAAAAGTCTTATTCTGCTTGGTCTTCGCGGCGTCGGGAAAACGGTACTTCTCAATCGAATCGACCAGATTGCGGAGACTGTCGATTGTCGAACCGCGATTTTCGAAGCCGATCCGGAACGTACGTTACCGGAGCTTTTGACACCGCAGCTGCATCGGTTGCTTTTGCAGCTTGATCGACGCAAGCGGGTGAGTGGGGAAGTACGAAAGGCGTTCGGACTGCTTCGCGGCTTTGCCAACGCTTTCAAAGTGAAGTTCGGCGATTTTGAGTTTGGCCTTTCGAACGAGATGGTAACGGGCGATCTCACCATCGATTTAACCGATCTGATGGTCGCCATTGGTGAAGCCGCGAAATCGCGAAATACCGTGGCGGTAATAATGATTGACGAGGTGCAGTACCTTACAGGAAGTGGATTTGGCGCATTGATAGTGGCTCTCCACAAAATATCGCAACGGCAATTGCCCCTTCTATTTTTCGGAGCGGGTTTGCCTCAGCTCGCGAAACTTGCCGGTGATGCGAAAACCTACGCCGAACGTTTATTCGACTATCTTTCTATTGGTCGTCTCGACAACGAGAGTGCCCGGTTCGCACTTATCGAACCGGCCAAAAGGGAATCTGTTACCTACGGTGACGATGCTCTTGCGATCATTTTGCGGGAAACCGACGGGTATCCGTTTTTTCTACAAGTTTGGGGTTCTTATATTTGGGAGATAGCATCGGCCTCTCCCATTACAGCCAAACACGCAAAAGACGCCACAAAGACCGCTGTCCAAGCTCTTGACAAGGGTTTCTTCAGGATAAGGCTTGATCGACTTACCTACCGTCAGCAGGAATACGCCCGAGCGATGGCTAGTTTTGGATCGTCACCGGCTGCCTCCACTGCTGTTGCGAAAATTCTTGGTATTACCGTCAAACAAGCGGCGCCGATTCGCGATGAAGTCATAAAGAAAGGTATGGCATATAGTCCCAGACGTGGACTTGTAGCTTTTACCGTACCCAAGTTTGATGAATTCATCAAAAGGAATGAATGATTGGAATTCGCATTTTCCATGTCGATCCATTTTACTGCTCCCCGTCATGTGTTGCTACAAACCCAACTTCCATCTTCTTTTGAAAAAACAAATTTATATGAAACCAAGGAGATTTGCGAGTTCAAAAATAGCTGTTTCGATCTTAGAAAAACGACGTTCTATTTTTTGTGCTCCTGACTTGATCTGAGAAAGAATCTCCAAAACAAGCTCCGTATCATACATAGACGGCCTCATTATCGATTCTCTTTTTTAGAAAGGGATTCATTTTCTCTCTATAGTGGACGACATCAACTTGAGCTTGACAAGCCTCTTGCAGCTCCTCTTTGATATGGACTAAATGGAAAAGATCGGGCTTACTCATCTTAATAACAATATCTACGTCGCTGTCATTGTGAGCTTCGTTTCTAGCCGTAGATCCAAAAATCCCCAAGGCGGTAATTCCATACTGCTCCGCAAAGCGATCCTTGTAACGGATCAGAATGTCTAAAGTCTTCCTTCGATCAGCCATAAAATCCTATTATGTCTTTTTTTACAATTTCAGTTCTTACGATTCATCCTCTATTGGAGATGTCATGGTCATCACTCATATTCTTTGTCTTCATTTTCGTCCCGCTGGAAGCGGATTTATCGAGAATCTCTAACTGCATCATAATTCAATACTATCCTAAGAACAAGTCCCATAAATCAGATCGCCTTCAATAAAAGTACTTAACTTTGTGTCCATTTTTACTGAACCAGATCATACAGGTAAGGTGCGGATTTATTGAACATCCAGAGCGCTCAAAGGAGCGCTCTGGAACTAACTACTTATTCTCCCAGAGTTGCAGCGGCGCTGGTGCCCAACGACCTTCAACTATCTCGGGTGCAACACAAAAAAGTTGCAACTTGTAAATAACTCGGATTTCGCTGGACTTTGGCCTAGAATACGGAAGAAATCCATTGTAAAACCGACAATAATTAACGATAAAATTGCGTTTAAGTGTATGAAAGGGGATTTCTGAGGTTTTGCAACTTTTTTGTGTTACACCCGATATTTCATTCCTCAGCGGGATGTAAAGGCTTATAATCAAAACAAGCGCTCGCATTCCACAATATTAGTATCATAGTTTGTGAAAAAACTTGGAGGTAAATGTTTTTGCGACGGCAATTTGCAGTAAAATCACTATGCAGTATTTTGTCCCCAGATCTGGCTAGATTGCCTGATTATGGAGACTACCAGTGAGGGCTACTTCTGTCGGCTGGAATTCTCTTCCCCCGCGCTCAACACGGTCAGTTCTTTTTCAGTTCTGCTTGAAACAGGGCCATTAAGATGCAAGCTATAGTTACTCAAAAGCCATAGTTCCGGAATGATTTCTGATATCAATGCGCCGTCATCAAATACCCTGACAATCGAGCTTTCTGAAACCACTACGGCTACAGCATTTGTTTCTTTTGTGATTGAAGCGGCAGCCATATGTCTGCTGCCTAAACCAAGCGGAAGATCAATATTTTTGGAGGTTGAATTTATATATCGACAGGCTGAGACAACTATTCCCTGATCGGACACAATGAAAGCGCCATCAAGCTGAGCCAGTTCTTTTATTGTTTCTCTCACATCTGAGTCCGTTATTTTTTTTTCGTCCTCGGGGTATCCTTTAAGGGGATCCAAAATCAGGCATTTTGATTGTTTCAGTACGCTGGTGGAGTCCGAAACAATAAAGATTGTCCCAACTTTTCTTCCTTCCCGCCCTTCCCTCGCTATTTCAATGGCAAGTATAATAGTATTTTTGAGCGTATCTAAATTTACACCTCGATCGGAGGAGCATATCTCTCCTAGAAAAAAAGGCGAATCAGGCTTCATTATTCCCTCCAATTTGATGAAACAAATACTGTGACCATCAACCTAACTTTATTTAATCCGACGTGATCCAAATCCAGTTGCACACGACTGCCACTTTTAATGCCTTTTGGAACGTTGATGATCAACTCCTTTTTTCTTCTGATATACTGAGACCCGTTGCAATAGGGGCAATAAAGCATGAATTCTGAAAAACTGCTGTTGCAATGAGGGCAGGGTTTTACAATGTTTATCGTATATGGATATTGAATATCATTTTGAACCTCTTCATGGGTTAAATAAATGTCACAGCATAAGCTCTTCTGACTAAGACCAACCCGCTTGAAGAATCGAAATGAAAGGTCCTCAGTACAATCGCGAATAAATGGATTGGGATCATATCCTCTTTGATACTGCGAAACGTTCGATCTTAAAGGTTCAACACTTCCTGTTGAATCTACCGGCATGTCATCGATTAGTTTCTCGTCATATTTCTTCCGTTTGTTGTTATCACTAAGCGTCTCATAAGCTTCAGTAATTTCCCTGAAATGGTTAGTATCCCTTGTCGCCTCGCGACCATCTGGATGATACTTTTTCACCGAATCCCGATACGCTTTTTTGATTTCACTCTTGTCCGCCTTATTATTGACGCCAAGAAGTAAGTAGTAGTCTTTCATCTCTTTGATCTTCGATGCTGAAAAAGTATTTGTAATGGCTCATATTCTGACAAATCCACACGCCATAGTATAAAACAATGGTGGTTTTTTAGGCAATATAGACGACATGAAAATTTGAAAAGGATAGGTGGCAGAGTTCGGCATACTGCTGCATTAGGTCAGGTTGATCCGGTCGGTCAAATTGGCCTATCTCAAAAGGCCAAAACACATATACTTGAATGCCAAAATGACCAATTCAGATACAATCTTCTTTGATAAATAATTGAATATATGTATCTCTTTTATCTTGGCACGCAGGCTGCTATAAAAATAGTCAAGAAAACGGGATGGCCTTCTAAATCCACTCTAATCAAAGTTGCATTTCATCACGAAGGCCGTTCAGTTTGAAATGGCATATCAGCCAACTCGTGGTTTTATGAGTGGATCGGAAATGCTTTAACTCATTGATAAATGGAGGTCCAAATGTTTAGATTTACAAGCGCGTTAGATACGCTATTGGCTCTTCAAGAGGCGGTTGAAGCAGCCAGAACTTCTGATTACTTTGGTCGAAGTACTACCAGTCGGGGAACTTTCCCTTCAATCAACCTGTTTCAGGATGGGGATGACACGGTTATTATGGCTGAAGTACCAGGAGTCAAAAAAGAAGAAATCCAGTTGCAGATAAAAGATAATCTCATCACTATCTCTGGTGAGAGAAAAACCGATTATCCTGAAAAGGCCAGTGTTCACCGGGTAGAACGACGTGGTTTCAAATTCAATAGAACCATGAAGCTGCCGGTGAAAGTTGATATCGAAAAGGTCAAAGCTGACTATGAAAACGGCATTTTGAAGATCGTAATGCCCCGGGCAGAGAGTGATAAGCCTAAAATGATCGACATTAACTAATTTATAACTATGGCAATCAGGTCTATTCATCGGAAAGGAGGTTATTATGAAAAACGAAGAAAAAAAGGAAATAACGGTTCAGGAAAAGAAAGAAGTTCAGACCAAATCTGAACCGACCACTCCAGGCAAAGTATATTTGCCGAATACTGATATCGTCGAAACAGAAACTGAGCTTTTGGTTTATATGGACATGCCTGGTGTTGGCAAAAACAAACTGAAAGTTAAGCTTGAAAAAAACGTGCTCGGTATCGAGGGAGAGATAGATTCTTCTCCCTATTCCAGCCTGAAACCTTTGTATACAGAGTATAACATCGGTCACTTCTCGCGAAGTTTCGAACTGTCAAACGAAATTGACCAGAGCGGAATAAAAGCGTCGATGGATGATGGTGTTTTACTTCTGACACTGCCAAAGGTCCCCGCGAAACAACCAAAGATGATTACAGTGAATTAGATCGATTGTATTCTAATTCCAGGTTAAATCATTCATGGGAGCCCAGCAATTCAGGGCTCCCTTTGTCAGGATTATTCGACTTACTAGAGAGGAAAGAGATGAATAGAGGTTTTATTTACCTGATTTCTTGTCTGCTTTTGTTGATGCCTGCCCCTGCAATCAGTAAAACGTCTCCGGAACTGCAGAAACTGATCCAGGAGTCAAAGGCTCGAGCAGATATCGTTGCAGCCACACAGGTTGCAGTCGTCCATATACATGTAGAAAAAACCATTCGCAGCAAAGCTGGCGGGCAACTTTACAACAATCCATTCGACCAGTTCAACAATCGATTTTTTGACCAGTTATTTCCGGGGCTGAGAAACCAGAGACAATACCCGGGTCAACCCAGGGAGTTTAAACAGGAAGGTGCCGGCAGTGGTTCCATTGTTGATTCTGAAGGCCATATCCTGACCAACAATCATGTGGTTGGGGAGGCAGATAAAATAAAGGTTCGACTGTTTGACGGAAGAGAATTCGATGCCAGGATTGTCGGTACGGACCCATTAACGGATCTGGCCGTGATAAAAATTGATGCGGATGGTATAACCACCCTCCCAATGGGGGACTCAGATGAAATCCGTATTGGTGAAACAGTTATTGCTATCGGAAACCCATTCGGATTATCTCATACCGTCACGATGGGAATTGTCAGTGCCAAGGGTCGCTCTAACATGGACATTGCTGACTACGAAGACTTTATTCAGACAGATGCTGCTATTAATCCAGGCAACAGTGGTGGCCCTTTGGTTAATCTTGAAGGGAAAATCATTGGTGTAAATACCGCCATATTCACGCGAACTGGTGGATATCAGGGGATTGGATTCTCTGTGCCGATTAACATGGCGAAAAAGGTCATGGATCAACTGATCAATAAAGGGAAGGTGTCAAGAGGCTGGTTAGGTATACTCCTTCAGGATATGAGCTCCGATCTGGCTCAGGCTTTAAACGTTGATAAAAATAGAGGGGCTCTGGTTGCTGAAGTTTCCAAGGATTCACCTGCAGACCGAGGTGGTCTGAGAAGAGGTGATGTCATATTAAAGTTAAATGGCAAATTAATAAAGAATGCCGACCATTTGAAGAATGAAGTCGGATTGACTTCCCCTGATACCAAAATTGATCTGGAGGTGATTCGCAAAGGAGACAAGAAGGTACTTTCAGTCAAGCTTGGATCCAGGCCGGCCCAGGGCTATGCTGCTGCAGGCCGCACTGATTCCGGTACTGCGCTGGGACTTGCGGTAAAGAATTTCACACCTGAGCTGGCAAAACAATTTGGATATTCACAGTCTGTTAGTGGGGTTTTAATCACGAATGTATTTCCAAATTCAGCGGCAGCCAGGGCAGGGCTTAGACCCGGTTTGCTGGTCCTGGAAATTAATCAGGAAAGTATCAATGACGTAAATGGCTTTGAAGCAGCTGTTCGTAAAGTTGATGTTAGAAAAGGTGTTTTGATGCTTATTGGAAGTCAGCGGGGTACCCAATATATCATCATTAAGGATGGCTAGCCTGAAGTAGCTCACTTAACTGTTCGGATGAGACCAGAATAAAATGCAAGTTCATCCGAACCTAATAGCTGTTAAGTGATGCAATGATTAATTAACTTGGAAAAAAACTTCAAAGGGAGATTAAAAATGCCTATTTACGAATATGATTGTTCCTGCTGTAACCAGACATTGGAGGCAATTCAAAAA
>JAOZRE010000215.1 GCA_029940215.1 bacterium
ATAGCAGCGCGCAGCTTCATCAGCAAATTCCTGGGGTGTGTAAGGGACAGCGGGATTGTTATTTCGATAGGTTCCCGCACCGGACAGTGCAGCTGTAATGATTATTTTACCTGGCATCACGTATTCTCTCTAAACAGGTTAATTGCTCGTTATTTTCGTTCGGTTTGTTTCACGTTATGGGTAAATGGATCACACAAAACCAACCGTTGTTAACCTCTTACTTTATTCAGTCAGTAAAAAGCCGTCAAGTAGGCACAAATTCACTGGAACGCTAGCATCGTGTCAACACTCGACAGCTGGGAGCCTGGTTGAGGCATGGTTCGAGCGAAGTTAAGCGACAGCCTTGAGCGCGAGCCATGCCTCAACCAGGCCAAAACCACCGATGACTACGCAACTTCAGATATGACGCTATTGTATTTTTCCGGGCGCACACCATCTGCTCCCAAATAGTCAGATGTGTCACTGTGTTCTATCAGCGATATTACTGTCTGCAACTTGAAAAACGGAATTCAAAATGGTAACCTATGAATAGTATAAAGATCCAGCACCGCTGACAATTGGCCTCTGTAATGTCACCCGGGCCCTGATATTGATAAACGCTTATAAATATCCAGGAAACGCACGTGTAATTCGAGGATGATTATGAACAACAGCAACACTCTGAATGAGCTGAAACGGCTGGGTATCGGAAAGAAAATTCAATCCCTCCGCGAAGAGAAAGAAATTCCCATAGAGATCCTGTCCCAGAAAGTTGATATTACCCCAACCCTGTTATCCCAGATCGAAGATGACGTCATTCCCCCCACCCTGGCAACGCTTCTGAACCTTGCCCGGGTTCTGAATGTCACAGTAGATCATTTCTTTATCCAGGAAACATCGCTGGAGAAAATAGAACTGACCCGGGTCAACGAGCGGCTTTCAGTCGCCAAAAGCAGGGAAACCGATACCGCCCGCTTGACCTATAACTACCAGGCCCTCTCATACCGGCTAGAGGGCAAACAGATGGAACCCTTTCTGGTGGAGTTCGATTCCAGAATCGAGGAACATCCGGTTCCCCTTTCCCATGACGGGGAAGAGTTCTGTTACTGCCTGGAGGGAGAGATTGAATTCATCACTGACGAGAGGCGAATCACACTCAGGCCGGGAGACTCACTTTACTACTATTCTGATGTACCCCATGTCCTCAGGGGTATCGGACCAGGCAGTCCGAAAGGGATTTTCATCCTGCTGCCCGGCAAACAAAAACAGGCTTGACAACCGGGGGAGCAACCCATGATTGAGATCAGATTGCATGGCAGGGGCGGACAGGGCGCTGTCATCGCCTCCAAAATCCTGGCAGTGGCCATGTTCAACGAGGGAAAATATGTACAAGCCTTTCCCAAGTTCGGGGTTGAACGACGAGGTGCCCCCGTAGAAGCATTCCTGCGACAAGACAATAAAAAGATCCTAATCCGCAGCGATATCGACAAGCCAGACCATGTGCTTGTGCTGGACCATACATTGATTGATGTGGTCAACATCACCACCGGGCTGACAAAGAACGGATGGATATTGATCAATACCGACCTTAAACCGACTGATTTTGATAGCCTTGGATCATTCCGAGTGGCCTGTGTCAACGCAAGCCATATTGCAGCCGATCTTCATCTTGGAAGCCGCAACGCGCCCATAGTCAATACCGCCATCTGCGGCTCATTTGCCAAATGTTCAGGACTGGTCGAGCTTGCGTCTGTTTGTGATGCCATCAAAGAAGAGGTGCCTGTCAAAGCCGATGAAAATGCAGAAGCCGCAACCATCGCATTCAAATCAACCATCGTCTGATGGAGGTGTTCAAATGTCTGATGAGAAACCGATCACCTATCATAACCTGGGGGAAATGCCGGAGTATGTCATTTCCGAAGCCAGCATGCTCTGGAACAAGACCGGTACTTGGCGATACCTGGCTCCCAGGTATTTGACCCAGACCCCTCCCTGCAATCAGCAATGCCCTGCTGGCAATGATGTGGAGGGATTTATTCGCCTGATGGAAAAGGGGGCAATCGCGGAAGCGGCCCAGCTGATTCGAGAAGAAAATCCTTTCCCGGCTGTCTGCGGCAGGGTTTGTTATCACCCCTGCGAAACCGGATGCAATCGCACTCAATTTGACGACCCCGTTGCCATTCATTCTCTTGAAAGAGTGGCAGCGGAACAACCGTTTCCCGCGACCCCCCCTGAAACAGGCAGGCCGGACAGCGGAAAAACCGTTGCGATCATTGGCTCAGGCCCATCCGGACTGACAGCAGCCTATCACCTGGCGCGCATGGGACACCAACCCACTGTGTATGAGGCACTGGATGAACCGGGAGGACTTCTAAGATACGGAATACCCGCATATCGGCTGCCCAGAAATATTCTCAAGGCTGAGGTCGACCATATCACCTCTTGCGGTGTTAAGATTATATGCGGAAAGAGGGCCGGAGTAGATATTTCCTGGAGCGATCTGAACAAATCCGACGCTGTTTTTATCACTGTAGGGGTCCATCGAAACCGACGACTGGAGATCCCAGCGGAGAATACGGCTGGGATTCTGCCGGGACTTGGCTTCCTGGAAAGTGTCGCCGGGGGCACCCCCCCCAGGCTGGGTCAGCACGTTATCGTCATTGGCGGCGGTAACACGGCAATCGACTCCGCACGATGTGCCTTGCGGTTGGGAAGCGACGTATCAATCTACTACCACCGGTCCCGGGACGAAATGCCGGCCTTTGAGGAAGAGGTCAACGAAGCCCTGAAAGAGGGCGTAAAAATCCACTTTCTGACACAACCGGTTCAGTTTCTGACAGACAATCAGCATCTGGCCGGAATTCAGCTCAGGGAAACCCGGCTGGGCAGCCCGGATGAGTCAGGACGTCGAAGACCGGAACCCGTTCCGGGCAGTGAGTTTGATATCCCAGTCAATACAATCATCACCGCTATCGGCGAAACGGCTGATCTTGACTGGCTTCCACCAGAGATCTCTCATGAAAACAACCGGATCACCATTAATCTGTTCGGGCAAACCAGCCTTGAAAAGGTATTTGCCGGGGGTGATGCCGCGCTGACCGAGCACAATGTCACTACGGCCATAGGTTCCGGGAAACTGGCAGCCTGTGCCATTGATGCCTTCCTTCATAACCAGGATTTCACCGGCATCATGCCTCGAATCACTATCGGAGAGACAGGTGCCGTATCCGTCAGCCGATACTTGAACCATGGCGATGCCCATAAGAAACAGGGTGGCCCCGGAAAGGTTGTCTCCTTTGAAGACCTGAATCTTGCCTATTTCCGGAAATCGGCCCGGCAAAAAATAACCACCCTGGATTTCAACAATCGAAGCTCCAGTTTTGAAGAGGTCAACAACGGACTAAGCGGCGAGGTTACAGTCATTGAAGCAAAACGGTGTTTCCACTGTGGGGTCTGCACCGATTGTGATAACTGCTATATGTTCTGCCCGGACATCGCGATCCTGAAAAAGGGACCTGGTGAGGAGGGATACCGGATAAATATGGACTACTGCAAAGGGTGCGGTATCTGTGTAAATGAATGCCCCCGGGCCGCCATGATAATGGAGAAAGAACAATGAAAAAAGTCCTCATGGGAAACCACGCGGCCAGTTGGGGAGCTAAACTCTCCCGGGTCAGGATGATCGCCGCATACCCCATCACCCCTCAGACCCACATCGTCGAGGAACTATCGGAGATGTGCAGCGATGGGCGGCTGGACGCCAAATTTCTGAAAGTCGAATCGGAGCATTCAGCCATGGCCTCGGTGATTGCTTCTGAAACAACAGGTGTCCGCTCTTTCACGGCCAGTTCGTCCAACGGGCTGGCTCTGATGCATGAGATGCTTCACTGGGCCGCTGGCGCCCGCCTGCCCATCGTCATGGTCAATGTCAACCGTGCGCTGGCCCCGGGATGGAACATCTGGGCCGACCAGGGCGATTCTCTTGCCCAACGCGACACCGGTTGGATTCAGATATACGTAGAGGACAACCAGGAGGTGCTGGATTCCGTCATACAGGGTTACCGAATCGCAGAGCAGGTCAACCTGCCAGTCATGGTCTGCTATGACGCTTTTTTTCTAAGCCACACATACGAACCCGTCGATATCCCTGATCAGGAATCTGTCGACAGCTGGCTACCATCATTCGAGCCGGACAACTTTCTCGATCCGGAAAACCCGAAAGCATACTACGGCCTGGTCATGCCCGACAACTACATGGAGATGCGGTATCGCCTGCAGCAAGCTCATGAAGCCGCAAAAAGAGTTGTCTCTGAGGTTGGAAATTCCTTTGGTAACCACTTTGGACGACCCTATGACCTGGTAGAGACAATTCACTGTGACGATGCGGAAACAGTGCTCATCACCAGCAGCAGTGCCACCAGCCCTGCCCGGCTGGTTGTCGACAAGCTTAGAGACGCCGGACGGAAAATCGGTCTGCTCAAGATGAGGGTTTTCAGACCCTTTCCCACAGAAATTGTGCAGGAGATCCTGGGCAATAAAAAAACAGCCATTGTCATTGACCGCAACTGCAGTTGGGGAAAAGGGGGTATCTTCGCAGATGAGATCAAGGGTGCAATCAACAATCTTTCAAACAGACCCATGGTTTACAGCTTTATTGCCGGCCTGGGCGGCAGAGGAATTACGCCAGACCTGATTGAAGATATTGTTAAACAGGTTGAAAACAGCGAGTCACCAGCGACATCATCCGAGTGGATCGGACTGAAACCATTTAATTAATGGAGTACTCATGACAACCCATCAGGACAGTTTTACAGATAAACCTTACCCACAGGAGGAGTACCTGCAGTCCGGATATCTTTCATGCCAGGGTTGCGGAGGCTCCATGATCATGAGACACGCTCTGAAAGCCCTGGGTCCTGATACTGTCTGTGTCATCCCGGCATCCTGCTGGTCCATCATCGCCGGTAACTGGCCTTACAGTTCACTGAATATTCCAATCATGCACACCGCCTTTGAGACAGCTGGTGCCGCCGCATCCGGTGTCCGTGCTGCGCTTGACCTGAAGGGCAAACCCGAAACCCACGTTTTGGCCTTCGCCGGCGATGGCGGAACCTTCGATATCGGCCTGCAGTCTCTATCTGGTGCAGCTGAGCGCAACGAAAATATCATTTATATCTGTTATGACAACGAAGCCTACATGAACACCGGTATTCAGCGCTCATCCGCCACGCCTGAAATGGCCTGGACAACAACCACGCCTGCGACTTTTCCAAAGGTTGGACCCAAAAAAAATATCATCCAGATCCTGACCGGACACAAAATTCCCTATTGTGCAACAGCCAACGTCGCATGGCCCATGGACCTGATTGCAAAAGTCCGACGAGCAGCAGAAACCAAGGGCACCACATTCATCCATGCTCTCTCCCCCTGCCCTCCGGGCTGGAAAATATCATCCGAAAAAAGTATAGAGGTCGCCCGCCTGGCCACTCATACAAAGGTATTTCCTCTTTATGAAGTCATTAACGGCGAATCCTATCATATCAATTTTGAACCTAAAAACCTGCCCGTCGAAGCCTATCTGAGCATGCAGGGGCGCTTCAGCCATCTCAGCAAAGCGGATATCGCTCACATTCAACAACGGGTGGATTATGAGTGGAAAATTCTCCTGCAGCGATCCATGATGGAACCCTTTCACATGAATATGTAACCATTTACTTTTCCACCTCAGCCTACAATCCATTTCCAAATTCCCTATAGGTCGGCTCAAAAACTACTTGGCATTATGCCTGCAAAATGTCCGGTCTTTATAGGACTTTTGCAGACAGCTTATGCCAAGTTATTTTTGTACGACCCCCAAGAGTCACGGGACAATTTCAGTCCTGGAGCAACTGCACTTCACCGGCAAAATGGCAGGCAACCAAATGCTCTTCATCACCCGGTTGGTTCTCGAGGGAGGGGACCGCAGTGCGACAAATATCCTTTGCAACCGGACATCTTGTATGAAAGGCACATCCCGTCGGTGGATTCAGGGGTGAGGGGACATCTCCACTGAGAATGATCTTTTCCCGACTTCTCGTGGGATCAGGAACCGGAATAGCGGAAATCAGGGCCTGCGTGTAAGGGTGTATCGGGCTGGCATTGATCCGTTCAGACGTGGTCATCTCAACAATCTTCCCCAAATACATCACTGCAATGCGATCTGACATGTGTTTAACCACTGCCAGATCATGGGCGATGAAGAGATAGGTCAGTCCCATCTCTTCCTGAAGTTCGATCAGCAGGTTCAGAATCTGGGACTGGATGGACACATCCAGGGCCGAAACCGGCTCATCGCAGACTATCAGGCTTGGCTTCAGGGCAATGGCTCGTGCGATACCGATCCGCTGCCGCTGTCCCCCTGAAAACTCATGGGGGTATCGCTGGCCGGCAGTGGGTGAAAGCCCAACACGATCCAGCAATTCGGCTACTCGCTGCTGCCGCTCCATGCGGTCACCAATTTTATGGATTATAAAGGGTTCCTCCAGAATCTCACCCACCGTATGACGGGCATTCAGGGACTCAAAGGGATCCTGAAAGATCATCTGCATCTCCCGCCTCAGATGACGAATCTCTCTCTGTCGCTTACGGGTAATATCGATTCCGTTGAAAACAATGTTCCCGGCTGTGGGTTGATAGAGCCGCATCAACGATCTTCCCAATGTGGTCTTGCCGCATCCAGATTCTCCGACCAGCCCCAGGGTTTCCCCTCTATTTACCGCAAACGAGACCCCGTCCAGGGCCAACACCCTCCCGATCTCGCGGAACAGGATGCCGCCATGCACTGGAAAATGCTGCTTTAAATGTTCGACTCTCAGGATCTCAGTTGACATGAACCTGTTTTCTCCACTATTCAATTTCCCGCCACCGAAAGCAGGCGACGCCATGTTGATCTGAAACCATCTCTTCGGGTGGTGGAGCTGTTTTGCACCGTTCCTCCACATACCGGCAGCGGTTCTGAAAACGGCACCCCTCCGGAATATCCTGCAGGTCCGGCACCATTCCCTCTATGGTCGAAAGTTTCTGCTTGGGGGGAATATCAAGCCGTGGGATCGATTCCAGCAGTCCCCGGGTGTAGGGATGCCTGGGGGATTGAAACAGTTCGACAACCGATGCCCGCTCAACCACCACACCGGCATACATGACCACCACATCATCGCAGGTTTCGGCAATCACACCCAGGTCGTGGGTAATAAAGACGATGGCCATTTCCGTTTCCTGCTGAAGCTGCTTCATCAGGTCCAGGATCTGCGCTTGGATGGTCACATCAAGTGCCGTTGTCGGCTCGTCCGCTATCAGGATTTCAGGACGACAGGCCAGCGCCATGGCAATCATCACCCGCTGTCGCATGCCCCCGGACAGCTGGTGTGGATATTCCCGCAACCGCTGCTCCGGATCGGAAATACCCACCTTGTTCAACAGATCAATCGATGCCTGTCTGATCTCACGCTGACGCATTTCCGGAAAATGAAGGGAATAGATCTCTCCCAGCTGTTTATCGATACGGTGCACCGGATTCAGAGCGGTCATGGGTTCCTGGAAGATCATGGAGATTCTGCGCCCACGGATGCGGCGCATCTCTTCAGGCGGCAATTGAACCAGGTCCTGTCCATCAAAGTGGATCTCACCCGCCTGGATATTTCCGGAAGGTTTCGGCAGCAGGCGCATGATGGAGAGGGAGGTCACGCTTTTTCCACATCCCGATTCCCCGACGATTCCCAGCGACTGCCCGCGGTTGACGGAAAAGCTGACCCGGTCAACAGCCCGCAGTGTTCCCATCTCTGTATCAAATGTCGTCACAAGGTTTCTGACATCCAGTAGTTTCGAATCAGTCATAGTGGATGAACCTCTTAGTCCGCCTTGAAGGTTTTATCGACAAGGGTTTCCGGCTTGAATGTCTTTCCGGATTTCATGGCGGCCAGTGTCTCTTTTTTGAGATCCGCATCCATCCAGAACAGGCCGGTTCCCAATTCCTCAAAGAGGTCTCCGGAGTGTTTCGTCGCCGA
>JAOZRE010000590.1 GCA_029940215.1 bacterium
TCCTTATCAAGGCACCTGTAATTGGCCGCTTCAGCCAGGTGCCGGGTTTCAATGCTGTCTGACTGCTCCAGGTCGGCTATAGTCCTGGCTACCTTGAGTACACTGTCATGAGCTCTGCCGCTGAGCCTGAATTTCTCAGTGATATTCGACAGCATTCGGTGACCGTCCCCCCTCAGCTCACAATATGTCTCAACCTCCCGGTGATGCATCCCGCTGTTATATTGATCAGGTCTATCCCTGAAACGTTCCGCCTGCATCATTCTGGCAATAACCACCCTGGCGCGAATCTGCCGGCTGTTCTCCCCCTTGCTTGAAAAATTCATATCGTTATACGAAAGATTCGGCATCTCCACCTGCAGATCGATCCGGTCCATCATGGGACCCGAGATTTTTGAACGATATTTGATAATGCCGGCAGCAGAGCAGTGACACTCCCGATTGCTGTCACCCAGGTAGCCGCACGGACAGGGATTCATGGCTGCCAGCAAAACAAAATTGGCTGGAAAAGCCAGCGTGGTTTTTGCGCGGGAGATGATAATACGTTTTTCCTCAACGGGCTGTCTTAGCAGGTCGATAATATTCCTGGGGAACTCGGGCAGTTCGTCCAGGAAGAGGACCCCGTTGTGTGCCAGGGAGATCTCACCAGGCTTGGGATAACTTCCCCCACCCACCATGCCGGCACCGGATATAGAGTGATGAGGACTCCGGAACGGTCTTTCCCGAATGATTTGATGGCCTTTGGCAAGTGTGCCGGCAATGGAGTGAATTCTGGACACCTCAAGCGCTTCCTCAAAGGAAAGAGGAGGCAGAATCCCGGGCATTCGCTTGGAAAGCATACTCTTACCTGAACCAGGAGGACCTGTGAACAAGACATTATGAGATCCGGCCGCGGCAATTTCCAGCGCCCGCTTGGCCGTTTCCTGGCCCCTGACGTCGGAGAAGTCGAGGTGATCAGTGACTTGGGGATGCAGGGCCTCCTCCAGATCGGCGACGTATTCAGGTAATGGCGTTTCTTTGCTGAAGTGGGCTACCACCTCCTTGATGGAGTCGGCAGTCAGAATCGTCAGTCGGTCCACCAGGGCTGCAGCCGGGCCATTCTCTTCCGGAACGATCAGGGTGTTGATGCCAGCTTTACGCGCCGCCAGGGCCACCGCAAGCATTCCGTCGATGGGCCGGATCAGACCTTCCAAGGAGAGTTCCCCAATGATCAGGGTGTTCCGCAATACGTTTTCAGGGATGGTTTTACTGGCTTCCAGAATGGCCATGGCGATGGGCAGGTCAAAGCCGGTACCCATCTTGCGGATATCGGCTGGGGCCAGATTGACCACGACCTTCCGTATCGGAAACCCGCTGCAGGCGTTGTTTAAGGCAGCCATGATCCGGTCCCGGCTCTCCTTGATGGCCCCGTCCGGCAGCCCCACTATGCTGAAATGACCCAGTCCGATACTGACATCGGCTTCCACTTCAATGACGTGAGCATCTATGCCGATGATGGTGGCTGTGTTGGTGATGGCCGTGGTCATAGCTCAGGAATAGTTAGAAGTTCAGTCAGGAAATTTTTGTTTGGAACACATATCTTTACATAGGAGTTGACCAAACCATTCATGAGTCGGAATTCAAAGTCAAGGAAATTTCCTGAAATAGTTTTGATGTAGAGTTGAAAGGAATTAAAGGGGACTGTCCCCTTTTTACTGGTTCCATGATATCTATCGGCAGGACGACAGCCCCTTCAGTGAAGTGGAAGAGGCTCTTTTCAGGAAGCTGACGGGGGTTGCTCAGGACTTCTGCCCCTGAGCAGTGCCGCTTTCGATTACCAGATAGCCCGATGGATTTCGCAGAATCCTCTCACATCCTTGAACTCTGTTTTGTCCCCGTGCACCGGCTTGAAAAATCCATCGATTGATCCCACAAACTGCCGGAAGATTGTCTTGACCAATGGGCCTCCATTAATTTTGTCATTCCGCTCACCTTCAGGGGAGAAAATAAGGTCCACAGTACCGGCTTCGTCGTAAACATGCCATTTTTCGTAGGGTTCCAGTGCGTTGAAATCGTATATAACTCTTGAAACGCGAGTTCTTTTGTTGTTAACCCAGAAGGCATTTTCCGAAAAATAGGTTTCATTGGTAAACGCAGCAAAATTCGCTCCGATACTTGTGA
>JAOZRE010000591.1 GCA_029940215.1 bacterium
CCGGATTTCATCTCCTGACGGACCTCTTCCAGCTCTTCTTCTACCTTTAATAATACATCCCCGGGTGTTTCCCAGTCAAACCCCAAAGATGCCGCACGCTTGCTGATGGTCAGGGCATTCATTAACGCCGGAGCCCCGATCGGAATGCCCTCATGAATGGACTTCCGGTTTTTTTCAGCAGATTTAATTCTGTTCCATTGCTGTGTCAGCTCTTTATCAGAGAGATCATTGTCATTGCTCTCAAAGACGTGTGGATGGCGAGAAACCATCTTGTCCGATATGGCATCTATGACATCATCCATTGTAAACTTGCCATTTTCGCTGGCAATCTGTGAGTGCAGTGCGATTTGAAGAAGCAGATCTCCCAACTCTTCCTTGAGCGACGAACTGGTTCTTTCCTGCTGGATTTCATCAATAACCTCCCAGGTCTCCTCAAGAAGGTAAGGAATCAGGGATGCATGGGTCTGTTTTTTATCCCAGGAACAGCCATTCGGCGATCTGAGTTTTACTACGATATCAGTCAGTTTTTTCATTTCAAAAATTATCAGGTTGAATCAGGTGAACGAAAGCCATCAAGGTATTTTCAGGTAATCGTCAGCAATTTGACTTGGACATGGTTCTTTCAAGAATGTAAATTAAATGGGATTGATTGGAAGCAGTATTTGCACAGTCAGCATCGATTGTATCTGATTGATGATGTGTGTATTCCCTTATATCCAGCATATGGGTTTGTGGGTGAAAAATACAGCCATAACAGAAAAGAATATAAACAACAGTGAAGTAACTATGTGATTTGTTAGCCAAACAGCTGTGAATCCTTGGGCTTCTTCCTTTGGTTTGGCTTGTTTCCTGCTTTGCTGAATGGTTCGCATATTCGTGCGGTACTTTTTCCGCAGCGGATGATTGTCTCTTTCTAAAGGCAGTCAGGTGTATTGTCTTCAAAAAATGATCTGCACAATAGAGGATGTATGAGTCGTAAAACAGCATTAATTACTGGTATAACCGGGCAGGATGGCGCGTATCTGGCTGAATTTCTCCTCTCAAAGGGGTATGATGTTCATGGTATAAAGAGGAGAAGTTCCTCGTTCAATACAGAAAGAATTGACCATTTGTACCAGGATCCCCATGAAACGGATTGTAATTTTCATCTTCACTATGGTGAGCTGACCGATTCCACCAACCTGATCAGAAAAGTCCAGGAGATTCAACCGGACGAGATCTATAATCTGGCAGCACAAAGTCATGTTCAAGTCTCTTTTGAAAACCCCGAGTTTACAGCGGATGCCGATGCCCTGGGAACCCTCAGGTTACTTGAAGCGATTCGGATCCTGGGGTTGGTGGAGAAGACGAAATTTTATCAGGCCTCTACGAGCGAGTTGTACGGATTGATTCAGGAATCACCTCAGAATGAGAAAACACCCTTCTATCCCCGATCGCCCTATGCTGTTGCGAAACTGTATTCATACTGGATTACGGTCAATTACAGGGAGGCCTATGGTATGTTTGCCGCTAATGGTATCCTGTTTAATCATGAATCTCCTATTCGGGGCGAGACCTTTGTGACCCGTAAGATAACGCGGGCTGCTGCCCGCATCTCTATGGGGTTGCAAAAAAAGCTGTATCTGGGAAATATGGATGCGCAGCGTGACTGGGGGCATGCAAAGGATTATGTCATTGGCATGTGGATGATCGTGCAAGCGGAACAACCTGAAGACTTTGTGCTGGCCTCAGGCAAAACCACAAGCGTCAGGGAATTTGTCAGACTGGCGTTCGATGAGGTGGGTATCAAAATAGAGTGGGACGGAACAGGTGTGGATGAGGTGGGGCGAAACAAGCAAACCGGTGAGGTGATGATTGAAGTGGACCCCCGGTATTTTCGCCCGACTGAAGTCGAGCTCTTAATTGGCGATCCGTCAAAAGCAAAAGAGAAACTTGGGTGGGAACTGAAATATAGCCTTGAGGATCTGGTCAAAGAAATGGTTCAGTTCGACCTGAAGGAAGCCCACAAGGATGAGCACTTGGCAAACGGCGGTTACGCTACGAGTGATCACATCGAGTAAACAGGAGTATCGCCCCTTAGGAACCCTGGCCAGCTTAAGGGACCGTACAAAAATAACTTGGCATAAGCTGTCCACAAAAGTCCCATAAAGACCGG
>JAOZRE010000592.1 GCA_029940215.1 bacterium
TGTCTTCGCTTACATGAACAATCCCAATTGCAATCGTATCCTTATCCTTATAATATGGCGGTGGCTTAAGCTCTACATGTGTAAAACGAACTGAAACCTGTGCAATGCGCATGGGTCTTTTGGCTCGTGCTTTTTGTTTACTCTTTTTTGATCGGGCGCTTTGCCGGGGGATTTTGATTTTAATTTGAGTCTGAATTGGCGATTGTCTCGCTGTTTCAAACAACTTGTACTCTCCAGTGGTGCTACGGTCATGTTTGGCACGTACAAGCAGATCAACACTTGAACTATTACAGCGTTGATCATCAAACATTTCAAAAAAATCCCCCTCCCGATCCATGACGTTGATTAAAGAAGTATGCGGCATCTGAGCTTTTATATCCATACAATCACGCACTCCCTCAATCCAGCATAAATTTTTCTTTTCTTCAATAGGGATTGCCGATGCTGGTCTATCATCGTCCTTTGGTTTTGGTTCAGGTGCTGTACATTCAGATCGCAGTACACCCAGGGGGAGTCCTGCAGTGGTGACTGCAAGCATAGAATGCATATGTAATCCACGACTGATTGCCCCGGTCTGATTCGAACCAATTACCCCAAGGCCTTCACATTGGTCGAGGCTGTTGTAATTGAGTGAACTTCCGTCTTGAATACATAATACGGTATTTTCTGCTTTCATTCGCCGGATCGTTTGTTCACGGTGAGGCAACAAAATATTAGACATGCTAACTGCTGAATCATCGGGTTTGTCAATTAAACGGTAGTAAGCTTTAACTTTCGGCCAGTCACCTCCTACCGCACTACTATATGCACCACCAGGATTCATAGCTTTATCAGTTCCAATTTCAACAAGCCGATTACTCAATCGTTTATCTCCAAGAGGAGCACCACCAAATTCATTTTCCGCCCAGTTTTCATTATCGATACCAGCATATAAATCAACCGCACCTAATCCGCAGTTAGCTGACAGTCCCATCTTAATTCGAAAATCGTTGTCAAGCGGGTAAACATAAATATCCTTTACGGTTTCCTCTTGTTTGTTAAACCGGTCTTGCCTTCCCCTGCCTTTGGTGCGACCAATCCACTGCCAGTTGGCTGCCTTATAGCATGTCCCATTGTAATGGGTGATATCCACAAAGCTTTCTAAAAGCAAAGGCCGGTGGCCATACCTGATTTCAAAATCTTCCGGAAACATCCGAATGGCCAAACCGAGCACACGAGAAGCAAGGTTTTTACATGATACGCAGCAACGAATCAAAAACCTGCTCATATTTACAACATGGTGCAAGTTGGCCTGTCGTATATTCCAATCCCATCCAATCCATTTATCACGATCCGCCAAATGTAGAGCAGCAGAGCTGAAGCTTATTCCTCCCAACCAGCCATGTTCTGTTTGTACCAGATAGCGGAGTTGACGTCCAACCAGCGGTCCCGCACCTCGCGGATGATCCTGAATCATCAATTCATTCCAGATACGCATATGCTCTTCAGCCTTAACAGTAACTAACCTTAATTCGCATATCTTTCCGGCATCATCCGGAACTCCTTGTGGCTCCGGCACTGGTTCTGTGAGACGCCGCGGATTTTTTTTGACCGGAGTTTTACTGGAGGGCGGCAAAATAATCAACCCAGCTTGTTCCAGGTCGCGTAACGCTTTTAAGCATCCACTGCGTTGCTTCTCTCCGCGGGGATCAAAAAAACTGTATTGATCGCAAAGCAAGTCTGCCAGTTTTGTTCTTTTTATGTTATTAGTTGTATCGAGTATGCTGTTGATCTGCTCGATGGCCTCTGGTTCTGATAGTGTCCGTTTGATTTGATTTTGAGTTTCCATGTCGATAATGTATTCGATATGGATTCAAAAGTCCAGTTAAATTTACGGGTAAAGAGCAGGGCTAGACCGCTCTCCTAAGGCGAATAAACCCACCGGAGGCGGCTAAACCTCAGACTCATTGAGGTATTTGCCGATCTTGGATTGAAAACCAGATTCGATATATAGATTGATAAAGTTCGAAAGGGCAGAGAAGCTGTACAAAAGGGTGAAGTCGTATCAATTGAAGATCTAAAGAAAGAAATTAGGTCATGGTAAAATGGTCTGTCCCTGCGAGAAATGATTTAAAGCAGATACATGATTACATTGCCAAAGATTCAAAATTCT
>JAOZRE010000017.1:0-2565 GCA_029940215.1 bacterium
AAATGACCCAGAATCAAATACTTGAAATCGACCTAGAAATTAAATCCTGATGACAGCTTTTTCACCGGTATCGACAATCGATATAACTTCGTATCCCAGTCCAGTCAGTATACTTTCAGTTTTCAATGAGATGATGGATTCATCTTCGACGATCAGTATTCTTACCTTCTTCATGATTTACTAGGTGTAGTTTATTCATCAGTGAAAACCGGGTCCTCTGGGCCCGGATCTTTATTCCAAAAAGAATCTACAGTTTAACCAAGTTCCATCAGTGGATAGAACATTATCATGAAACTGAGGAATTTGACTACTTCCATATAGTTCAACTCATCAAACAAATCCATAACAATTTTCACCCAGTTTTTCTACCTGGACATGGATAACCATTCACCGCTAATTGCTGGTAAGAAAAATGTTCTTACCACGGAGACACAGAACACACGGAGGTGAATAAGCTGCTATGGAGTGTCTATTGTATAGCCTTTTTATTGCTTGGGAAAGTCTCTTAGATAATCTTAACGAATCTGAGCGGCCGAAACCCCCCTCTGTTTGAACGTTAGCGAGTTGGGGTTTCGGCGAAGAGAGTTATAGATCATCTTGAGACGGATCCGTAGGTAAAAAGGTTTTATGACAGACACGGGATTTGATGTTCAGGTTAACATTGATTAAAAATAAGCGAATGAAATGGGTTGTTTTTGTCATTTTTGGCAGGGGCTTATTTTATAGTTAATTGTATTTATGAAATATTTACTATTTCCCATGGGGAAAATTGTCACTTTTGACGCTGTACTGGGGTATGAACCGTGAGATATTGGAGGGCGATCGTATTATTATATTGAAATAATGGGCTGTCTATGCCTAGCCTATGCTTTGCAGTGATCATTGAATTCATAGTTTTACCAGTGAGTTGCCGACGACTAATCCTTTTGACCATCAAGTACCATGGAACTTGAAAAGAAACCGGAAAGGATTCAGATACTTACCCTCATGAACCAGATATCCCGGGTTTTGAACTCCTCCGGCGACCTGATGCGGAACCTGAACATGGTGCTGATCATGTTGAAAGAGTATCTGCCAATTCGAAATCCCTGCCTGCTTATTAACGACCATGTGGTGAATCGTTACTTTATCGATCTGGCCCCGGAGATATCCGAGGACGAGAAAAATCTCTGGAATCGGAAGGTTTCAGAAGCAAAGGGGCGATCCCCCCTCGACTATTTTCAGGAAATGGTTCTCTATCCTGAAGAGCCTGACACGCTCAAACTTCCTTGCCTGGAGGATGTCAGGCTGAACTACGTCGCCCGGGTCATTCAGCCGGTGGTTTTTCAACGACAAGGGCTGCCCCTGGGAATTTTGAGTATCGTGGTGATGGATGTTGAACACATAAATACGGTCTGCCGGATTATCCGCAGCCTGGGTGATATGATTGCCGTCGCTAAGATTGCGAGGGGATTTCCTGTTTCCCGGATTCTGGAATCCCAGTCCGATGGGGACGCTATTCCCCGCATTATTGATGATGTGGTCGGATGCAGCGATTCCATGAGGAGGGTGGCCGATGTGATTAAAAAGGTCTCTTCCAGCAAGGCCAGCGTAATGATCTATGGAGAGAGCGGGACCGGAAAAGAGCTGTTGGCCCGTGCGATCCACAACAACGGCTTTCACCGCAAGGCACCCTTTATTGGCGTTAACTGTGCGGCGCTGACTGACAATCTGCTGGAGAGCGAGCTGTTCGGTCATGAAAAGGGGGCATTTACCGGCGCGACCATGGCCCGCAAGGGTCGTTTTGAACTGGCAGATGGCGGCACCCTGTTCCTTGATGAGATTGGGGACACCACCCTCAATTTTCAAACGAAAATCCTGCGGGTTCTGCAAGAGGGAGAGTTCGAAAGACTGGGGGGAAACCGCACGATTCGCGTGGATGTCAGAATTGTCTGCGCCACCAATATCAACCTTGAACGGGCGGTTGCGGAGAATCGGTTCCGAGAGGATCTCTATTACCGGCTCAATGTTGTCAAACTGGAAGTGCCAGCCCTTCGTGACCGCCCCATGGACATTCCGTTGATGGTATCCTACTTCCTGGAAAACCTGAATCGGGAAGCCCGGAAATCGGTTTCCATTTTGTCACGGGATATGGACCGCCTGCAGGAATTGCGTTGGACTGGAAATGTCCGTGAACTCGAAAATGTGATCCATTCAGCCTTTCTGATGGAGCAGGATAACCACCTGTATTTTGGCGAGGTGCTTCAGGGATCATTGAATGTGCCACTCCACCTGGAACGTCTACATCAGGATGTGCAGCCGGTGGAGTTGATTGGGCGTCCGGCCGACGGGAGCTCGCTGGAGGAAGAGGAAATTGCAGCCATCCAGCAGGCTCTAAATGAGTGTGGTGGTATCCAGGTGAAAGCAGCGCGTATACTCGGGATCAGTATCCGGCAGTTGCGATATCGCATCAAGAAGTATCAAATTGCAGTTCGCAAGTTGTCGATTATGCTCCGGTGAGGGTCGGCTTAAAATTAGGTCACATTCTGTTTATAAAATGTTCATCTTTTGGGACTTTTGCAAACC
>JAOZRE010000017.1:2575-25542 GCA_029940215.1 bacterium
ACTGTACCAGGATAATTGGACATATTTTATGGGGTCAGATATTCCTGAAACAGATTAAATTGACCAAATCTAAAGAGACCATTATCAACAGAACATCAGCACGAAAACAATGGACGGCCATATATCGATCGGGACGACATGAGCGAAACCATCCCTAAAAAATCTGTCAAAGAAATATCAGACTCAAAAAAACAAGATCAACACTCATCTGGTTCCTTATCTGATATTACCCTTTTAAACAAAGCCCTCAAGGAAGCTGAGGAGAAATACCAGTCCTTTCTTGAAGAGATAGAAGACGGATATATCGAATTGGATCTAGCAGGTCATCTGACGTTTTTTAACTCAGCTTTCTCCATCTTTCTCGGTTATACAGCACAAACCCTGAAAGGCATGAGTTATAAAGAGTATATCAAGGCGGATAACATTTCGAGAGTATTCCAGGCGTTTAATCGTGTCTTCAAAACCGGCCAATCCAATAAAGCATTTGACTATGAGATTATCAGGGCAGACGGCGCTGTGTGTATTGGTGAGTTATCGATTTCACTTAAAAAAGATGCAGCCGGATTGCCGATCGGTTTTCGCTGTATCGTACGAGATATCACTAAGCGAAAAATTGTAGAGCGTGAATTGGAGACCCACCGCAGTAGACTGGAGGCTATCTTCAGAAGCGTTAACGACGCCATCATCACCGTAGACACCGAAATGACTGTGATTGAAGCCAATGCGGCTACTCGCTCAATTTGTGGGATAAAAGTGGATCATCTGGTTGGGAATATACTATCAACTGGTGAACAAAAATGTGGCGGAAGGTGCCATGAGGTGCTGAAAAAAACACTGAAAGACAAAAAAGCGATCAGGGACTACCGAATCGAATGTACTCACAATGACCAACCGCATCAGAAAGTCAGCATTTCAACTTCGCCCCTGCTCGACCGGGATGACCGTTTTTTAGGCGCTGTATTGGTAATCAAGGACATTACCCGCTTAAGTGATCTGGAACGAGAACTGAAAAACCGGCATCAGTTCCAACGTATTGTCGGGAAAAGTCGGCAAATTCAAGATATATTCTGTCTGCTGGAAGACCTTTCGAACGTGGAAACAACTGTTCTGCTCACTGGAGAGAGTGGCACAGGAAAAGAACTGGCAGCCAGGGCCATTCATTACAGTGGCTCTCGGGCGTTTAACCCTTTTGTGACGGTCAACTGTTCAGCTCTCTCTGAAAATCTGCTGGAAAGCGAACTGTTCGGCCACGTCAAAGGCGCGTTTACAGGTGCCATCCGGGATACCCAAGGCCGATTTCAGACTGCCAACGGAGGGACAATCCTGCTCGATGAAATCGGCGACATTTCACCTGGAATTCAACTTAAACTGCTACGGGTGCTACAGGAAAAAGAATTTGAAAAGGTGGGTCATCCTGATTCCATTAAGGTGGATATCAGGGTTATCACCAGTACCAATAAGGATTTAAGGTCGCTGGTTGAAGCGGGACAGTTCCGTGAAGATCTCTACTACCGCCTGAAGGTCGTCGAAATTGAACTGCCGCCCCTAAGAGAACGCTCAGAAGATATCCAGCTCCTGGTTAATCATTTTATTAAAGCTTTCAATCAGAAATTCTCCAGAGATATAAGCCAGGTGTCCGATGAGGTCCTGCACTACTTTTTGAACTATGCCTGGCCTGGAAATATTCGCGAACTCGAACATGCTCTCGAACGGGCTTTTGTTCTCTGCCGTGGTGAAATTATTGAATTGGCTCATATCCCACCAGAAATCCAATCACCTGCAGGTAATCGCCCTGCTTCTCAGAAATTGAAAAATACTGATTCACCCGAGGACTTGCTGGCCGCACTAGAAAAATCGGGCTGGAACAAAACAAAAGCTGCTCGGTTTCTTGGCGTTAACCGCAGAACCATTTACCGAAGAATCCACAAGTATAATATTTCCCACCCAGATAACGCATAAGCGTGACATGTCACAGTAACGTGACGCCACAAATATGTGACATGTCACACCTGCTGATCTGATTTCTATCTTGCGCCTGCAATTTAGAATCTCCAACCATCTAATATAATCGGGATTATTCACACTGCTATTCAATCCACCAAGTGGCATGTCTTTTGTAGTATGAAGGGGCCTACCATTTAAATCACAATATTCTGGAATTCGACCTGCCCGGACTGCTCATTTTTTTCAGGCAAAAAAATCAAAATATTAAAACTGGTCCAATGGTTCTGTTGAATAGACAGCGGGCCTGAAAAACTCAAAGGAGTCACTTTGTCACACTTACCCGTAATAGTCGGTTTTGGCGGTATCAACAGCGCCGGCAGAACCTCTTTTCATCATGGATATCGCCGACTGGTTATCGATAAACTCGCAGGTCCTGTTCAAGCTGAAACCTATCTGGATTTGGCGACCCTGATGGGGCAAGTCAGTTATTCCGATCACACATTTAGAGATCGGGCGGGTACAGCACACAAACCCGAAATGATCGCAGAAAACTTCGGGCCGGCTATTCTCAAAAACACCTTGCTCAGACGGGTCGACAGCGATTTGTTCGAGGCAGATCGTGTGTCATATAATAAAAGAGTGCAGTTAGAACCCTGCAAAGGTGAAACGGTTTCGTTCAGGATGACAAAAAAAGAGCTGCCGTCTCAAATTCCGCTGAGCTGGAAGGTGGAAGAGATCAACGGAGATCCGGAAGGGGTCAGGATCATCCTTCAGGAATCCCAGGAAGTCTACCTGCCCGATAGTCGAAAACTTAAGGCTCAAACAGTAGGGCAGCTGCCTACAGGTTTTGACCCGGCCAGTCAGTATGTGTCAAAGCATCACCCCCGCGGCTTGCAAATGGCAGTCTATGCGGCTACTGATGCCATCAGGTCTATGGGCATTGAGTGGCAGTCGGTGTTGGACTGTGTGGCACCGGACCAAATTGGCGTTTACGCATCCAGTGCCATGGGACAGCTCGATGTAACGGGAACAGGCGGCATGATGAAGGCGGGATCCCTGGGCCAGAGAACGTCTTCCAAGCAGCTTGCCATGGGTCTGGTGCAGATGCCTTCGGATTTCATTAATGCATATGTGCTCGGAAACCTGGGACACACCAGTGCCCAGGTCGGTGCTTGTGCTACCCAACTGTATAATTTTTATGCAGCGGTCAAGGACATTCAGACAGGCAGAAGAAAGGTGGCCATTGTCGGAAGCAGTGAAGCACCGCTGATTCCGGAAATTATTGAAGGATACAGGGCTATGAGTGCCTTGGGAGATGATGCCAAGATTCTCAAGCTGGATGGCAGGGACGAAATGGATACGCCGGATTATCACAGAGCCTGCCGTCCGTTCAGTAATAACTGCGGCTTTGTCCTCGGGGAATCAGCTCAGTATTTTATCCTCTTTGCCGACGATCTGGCTGTTGAACTGGGAGCGCAGATATTTGGTGCTGTCGGGGATATTTTTATTCATGCGGATGGATTTAAAAAATCGATCTCATCGCCCGGATTCGGCAATAATGTTTCCCTGTCAAAAGCAGCGGGGTTCACTCGCTCCGTCATTGGAGAGCAGGCACTGCAGCAGCAGACTTTCATCTCTGCCCACGGCACCGGGACGCCACAGAATCGGACAACGGAATCGTTTAGTCTTAACGAAATTGCCAAAGCGTTTGGTATCGAAAAATGGCCGGTCTCTGCCATAAAGTGTTATGTCGGACACTCTTTGGGACCGGCTTCCGGGGACCAACTGGCAACTGTTCTGGGCACATGGCAGTATGGGTTGATTCCGGGGATTTCAACGCTTGATGAGGTGGCAGACGATGTTCATCAAAGCAACCTCCACTTCAGTCAGGCGCACATTGATGTCGATATCAGGAACCAGTGTGCGGCGTTGATCAATGCGAAAGGCTTTGGTGGAAACAATGGAACCGGGGTTATCTTGTCACCCCTGACAACCCGCAAAATGCTGGAAGAAAAACATGGCCGCAAAAAACTAATGGATTACGATAACCGCAATAGCGTTGTCGTCAACAACGCAAATGAGTACGACCATGCAGCCATCAAGGGCAATACAAAACCGTTTTACACCTTTGGGGAAAACGTGCTTGAAGAGAAAGATTTAAACCTGACTCGCTATGATATGAAAATTCCCGGATACAAAAAAAGCATTAACCTTGATCTGCCCTCGCCGTATCCGGATATGAACCCAACCTGTCAAAATTGATGTCATGCTATTTCCATGAAACTGCTACCTAAACATCGATCCCGGCAATTTACATATTTACAACTACTGCCTGCCTAAATAGTATGCTTCTATACCCAATAATTGTAGGTGATGACTGTTTCATCTTCGGATTTCTACCCACTTTCTCACTCGGGATTTAATCAAAGCCAGCATCTCTGTGCTTGAATTGACTTCAAATAGAGCAACTTCATCAGGATAAAAACGTCAATTGAGATAGCAATATGAAAATTGGTTTCATTGGAGCCGGCAAAGTGGGGTTATGCTTTGGCTTATATCTGCAGCAAAACCATTTCACTGTGACGGGATACTTTAGCCGGAGCTTTCAATCTGCTCAAACAGCCTCAATGAAAACAGGCACTAAAAGCTTTGATAATATCAATGAGCTGGTTTCGAATTCGGACGGAATCTTTATCACCACGAATGATGATCAAATTGAAACCGCGTGCCGCCAATTGGCAGATGCGGTTGTAACACTGAAGAACAAGTTTGTGGCGCATATGAGTGGGGCATTGTCTTCGAGCGCTTTGGAAATCGCCCGGAAAAAAGGAGCAGTCACATTTTCGCTGCATCCGCTGCAAGCGTTTGCTGATGTGGATAAATCAGTCGCTGATCTGAAGAGCTGTTATTTTGGGATTGAAGGACAAGAGCAATCGGAGATTTTAGAAGACATTCTAAATCAAACGGGGAATCCATTTTTAAAGCTATTACCGGAACAAAAAACCCGCTACCACATTGTTGCCTGTGTGGTTTCCAATTATTTGGTCGCCTTGATCGACTATGGTTTGGAGATATTTGGCACCATAGGAATTGATACGGAAATGGGGCTGCAAGCCTTAATGCCAATGATCAGGGGCACAGTTGAAAATATCGGCCAGTTGGGAACTGAAAAGGCATTGACTGGACCGATTGCCAGAGGCGACACACAAACCATTCAGAAACAAATGAGGATATTCGGGGCAGAAGAGACCGAACAAGCCTCTGTATATGGTTTTTTGGGCAGGCTGACACTGGACTTGGCTATGAAAGACAGGCTGACTGATGACCGGAAGATTGCGCAGTTAAAACAAATTCTGTCTAAATTTTAATATAAAATCAAAACATGGAGAACAAAAGATTTACAATTGACTCTTTTACAAAGTCAAAAAAAGAGGGGCATAAGATTTCAATGTTAACCGCCTATGACTATACCATGGCAAAATTAGTGGATGATGCAGGGACAGATAGTATCCTGGTAGGCGATTCACTGGGAATGGTCATGCTGGGCTATGATACGACTCTGCAGGTGACAATGGATGACATGATTCATCATACCCGAGCGGTATCAAGAGGCGTAAAAAACGCTTTTCTGATAGGAGACATGCCTTTTCTGTCATACCACACGAGTACCCATGAAGCCGTTAAGAATGCAGGACGTTTTGTTCAGGAAGCAGGTGCCCAGGCCGTGAAACTTGAACGGGGTAGTGAGGTTATTGAAAAGATAAGGGCAATAATCAAAGCCCAGATTCCAGTGCTCGGTCATATTGGGCTAACACCACAATCCGTTAATGTCATGGGAGGTTTCAAGGTTCAAGGCCGTAGTCAGGACCAGGCGGCATTTCTACTGGAAGAAGCCCTCAGGTTGCAGGACGCTGGGGTTTTCGGGCTGGTTTTGGAATGCGTGCCGGAACAACTGTCAAAACTCATCAGCGCAAAACTCTCCATTCCGACTATAGGGATTGGTGCAGGCAGGTACTGTGATGGGCAGGTTTTGGTGATTCAAGACTTATTGGGCATGTATAAAGATATGTCACCGAAGTTCGTTAAAAAATATGCTGAAATGGGCGACGGAATTGTGCAAGCCGTCAGGTCTTACAAAGAAGATGTGGAGAAGTCCCGTTTTCCTGAAGAAAAGCATGCATTTGTCATGGAAGATCAGATTTTGGAAAAACTGTATTAACAAACACAAAAAAGACCGGATAAAACGTATAATCGAAAAGCAGGAGCGGGAGAAATGAAAACGGTTGAAACGATAAAAGAATTAAGAGCCAATATTAAACAAGCCAAACGAAAAGGGAAGAAAATAGGATTTGTTCCCACAATGGGATTTTTACATGAAGGTCATCTGTCATTGATGAGAAAAGCCCGGCTGGAAACCGATGTAGTAGTTGCCAGTATATTTGTGAATCCAACCCAATTCGGTCCCAATGAAGATTTTGAAGCTTACCCAAGGGATATGCAAAGAGATGCACTTATGACAGAAGAGTGCGGCGTAGATTATCTTTTTACCCCGTCCGTTGAAGAGATCTATCCCGAAAACTATGTCACCTATGTTGATGTGGAAGGGGATATTACCCGACAGCTTTGCGGAAAAAATCGACCCGGACATTTCAGAGGAGTGACTACGGTTGTGTCGAAACTATTGAATATTGTCACACCCGATTATGCTTATTTTGGAAAAAAGGATGCCCAGCAGGTTGCTGTCATAGATAAGATGGTTCGTGACCTGAATATCGACGTGGGGATCGTTCCCTGCCCTATTATTCGAGACCATGATGGTCTGGCACTTAGTTCCCGGAACACCTACCTGTCTTCTGAACAAAGAAAAGAGGCAAAGATACTCTCTCAATCACTCTTTGAAGCTGAAAAATTGATTTACCAAAGAAAGCTTGATTCCAAAAAAATAAAAGAATTTCTGATTGATCGCATCAGTTCAGCAAAGAATGCAATAATTGACTATGTTGAAATCGTCAATGGCAAGAACCTCAATCAGGTTAATGAGATTTCAGGAGGCGTATTGATAGCATTGGCCGTCAAATTTGGTAAAACACGTTTGATTGACAACATAGGCGTGGAGCTGTAATCAAATACTGCTTAAAATGCTAAAAGGTAAGATCCACAGGGCTACGGGTCGGCTCATAAATTAATTCACATTCTGTTTGCAAAATGCCCAGGTTTTAGGACTTTTACAAACAGATTATGTGATATTATTTTTTAACGTTCCCTAACAGTTGTGACCTCGATTAAATTGCTGAGGAGCTTCTCTCGCCGGTCCGAATGCGGACCACGTCATCAACGGGTGAGATGAATATTTTGCCGTCACCCACCTTTCCCGTTTTGGCAATCCGGATGATGGTTTCCACAATGAGCTCTACGTTGTCTTCAGCTGCTACAATTTCGACCTTGACCTTGGGCACGAAATTAATCTGGTACTCTGCCCCACGATAAAGCTCGGTATGTCCCTTCTGCTGCCCGAATCCCTTCACTTCCATCACGGTCATCCCCAGGACGTTCATGTCATTCAGGGCATCCTTGATGGCTTCGAGCTTAAACGGTTTGATAATCGCTTCTATTTTTTTCATGTCTGATTATGGGTTGGCTTTGTTTTAAGAGGTTGCTTTGTTCACCACAGAGGCACGGAATTCCAAGAGATTTAACTGTTGAACCGGCAGATTAAAATCCACCTGACTGACGAATATTGAAATCGGCATAAGCAGAAGCGCCATGCTCTGAGAAGTCCAGTCCTTGAAATTCTTCTTCTTCAGTGACTCTCAACTTAAACAAGGTGTCGATAATCTTGACGAAAATAAATGTGGCAATGAAGGCCCATGCAACAATGGAAACAACGCCTACTGCCTGAACGCCAAGGAATAATAGGCCATCAGCGGTTTTTTCAGCATAAAATACACCACTGGATGAATCCAGAAAACCAAGCAGAAGGGTTCCGACTACGCCACAGACGCCATGAACGGAGATGGCACCAACCGGATCGTCGATCTTCATTTTATCCAGTGCCAGAACAGAGAAGACAACGACGACACCACTGATAATCCCGATGATCAGAGCACCGACACCTGTGACGCCGGCACAACCGGCCGTGATACCAACCAGGCCGGCAAGGGCGCCGTTGAGCGTCATACCAACGTCCGCTTTCTTATAAAGCAGGAAGGTGACAAAAAAGGCGGTCAGGGAGGCGGCTGAAGCAGAAAGTGTGGTGGTAACCGCTATATGACCAACAGAAACGTCTGCAGCCATGGTTGAACCAGGGTTAAAACCGAACCATCCCATCCAGAGAATTAAAACACCAAGGGTGGCCAGCGGGATATTGTGACCCGGAATCGGAATCGCTTCGCCATTGCTTCTGAATTTCCCCTTTCTGGGGCCCAGGACGAGTACGGCGGCGAGCGCTGCAAAACCGCCTACGGCGTGAACGATGGTTGAACCGGCAAAATCGCTGAAACCAAGATCACCCAGCCATCCACCACCCCATCCCCAATGTCCGGAAACAGGATAGATAACAATGGTGACAGCAGCTGATATCATCATATAGATACTGAATTTGATCCGTTCGGCCACGGCACCGGAGATAATGGTGGCAGCGGTGGCTGCGAAAACAGCCTGGAAGATAAAGGCCGCCATAACGGGAACAGAGGTCCAGGAGAGGGAAGCATAAGCATCAACTTGATCTGCACTGACAAAAAATCCGGAGGTGCCGAAAAAAGCGTTACCGGTTCCGAACATGATGGCAAAACCGAACAACCAGAAGCTGATGGTGCCGACTGAGAGGTCAATCATGTTTTTCATCATGATATTGACCGCGTTTTTGGCCCGTGTGAATCCGGACTCAACCAGTGCGAAGCCGGCCTGCATGAAGAAAACCAGTACGGCTGCCACGAGAACCCAGATGGTGTCCAGTGCATAATTGATAGCCGGAACCGCTTTGCCGTCAATTTTTCCTTCCAGCCCGAATGCGGGCAGGGCAAACCAGCCCAGAATCAGGACTGTTAAAACAATATGCTTTTTCATTTTAAATTCCATCGCTTGATTTTGGGAACTCGGTTGAATTTTTGTTACCTGAAATGACGGGAATTGAAAGAGGTCTTTATGTATTCAAAACCATACCCTCCTTTATTCCAATTAGCGTGCCATTTCAAAAGAAACATAAAAACAATATAATAGATAATTACCGGGACTGACAAAGCTGACCGAAGCCCAATAACTGACAAAACTGACATCACGGAACTGGGGAGTGGCTCTGCTATGAAAGGGTCACTTCTGGACCCCCGGCTTGTGGGCCGGGGTGTGGAGTATGGATCGGAGGATGTTAGAGCAGATTACTGGCAATCTCAGCCAGTTCAGAACGTTCGCCCTTTTCCAGGTTGACATGGGCGTAAATTTCCTGCCCCTGCATGCGTTCGATCAGGTAGCTCAATCCGTTGGAGTGACTGTCGAGGTAGGGGTGGTCGATTTGAAAAATATCGCCGGTAAAGATCATCTTGGTTCCCTCCCCAGCCCGGGTGATAATGGTCTTGACCTCGTGGGGCGTGAGGTTCTGTGCCTCGTCCACGATGAAATAAACCTTCACCAGGCTCCTTCCCCTGATATAGGCCAGTGGGGAGATCACCAGTTTTTCCTCATCCAGGTAACGACGGATATTTGTATGATTTGAACTCTTATCGCTAAACTGGTTCTGGATGACGCCGAGGTTGTCATAAAGCGGTTGCATGTAAGGATCAAGCTTTGACTTGACATCACCAGGCAGGTAGCCAATGTCCTTGTTGCTGAGAGGGACAATGGGACGGGCCATGAAAATCTGTCGATAGGATTTGCGGGTTTCCAGGCCGGCAGCCAGCGCCAGCAACGTCTTACCGGTTCCGGCTTTTCCGGCGATGCTGACCAGACTGACATTGTTATTGGTCAGGGCATCCAGCGCAAAGGTCTGCTCCGCATTGCGGGGCTTGATTCCATATGCGTTGAATTTACTTACATGGCGGATATTACCGGTGAAGGGATCGACACTTCCCAGTGCGGATTTCTTGCTGCCTTTCAATATCAGGTACTCATGGGCCTTCAGGTTGTTTTTCTTGCCCAGGAAAGCGGTATCAACCTCGTAAGGTTTATTGTACAGCGCGTCAATGACCTCATCCGGAACATTCTCCTCGATGCGGCGTCCCTTGTACAAGGTTGATATGTCCTTGACGTGGTCCGTTGTATAGTCCATCGCTTGCAGTCCCACCGATTTGGCTTTCATGCGGAGGTTGACGTCCTTGGTCACAACCATGACATGTTTATCAGGGTTCTCCTCGACGGCGTGATAGGCGATGTTGAGAATGCGATGGTCTGGCTTGTCGGTGGAGAAGCTGTTGATCAGGTTCGGATGAAACTCCTTTTCCAGCTTGATGAAAATCCGGCCCTTTCGAGGTCCTATCTTGAAACCTCCGTGAAAGGGCTTCTCTTCGCTGAAGGAATCCAGCGTTCGGGCGAACTCCCGGGCGTGGAAGTTAATAGTCTCATTTCCCTTCTTAAACGAATCCAGCTCCTCAATCACAGTGATGGGAATAATAATATCGTGATTGGTGAACTGTTTGATGCAGGAGGGGTCATGGAGAATGACGTTGGTATCCAGAATAAAAAGCTTCTTTTTTTTGGCTGCCAAATCGTTGCCCGGTTAAAGTGTTTGAATTAAAACAAATGAATCACCACAGAGACACTGAATCCACAGAGTTAACTAAATCAAACAGGGTCATGGAAGAAACGGAACGAATACGATCACCCTTTATAGAAACATCTCAGGTTCCCTGCGTGCACTGAATTCTGTGTGCAGCCAATCAGTGATTTTCAGCATGACCGGTTCTTCCATGACGCGTGCCCCGGAGGGACAGTTCTTGATACAGGCACAGCAGAGTATGCAGAGGTCCTTGTTTGTTTCCACATTTTCACTGACGGTGATGGCTCCGGTTGGGCAGACATCAGCGCAGGTTCCGCAGAGTGTGCAGGTCTCCTCAAGGGTATTGGGCGAAATCCCGCCACCGGGCTTGCGATCTTTGTAAGGTGTGTTACCGGGTACCTGCAGTGGTGTACCGGAGTCCAGGGCCTGGAGTTGCGCCAGTTTTTTCTGAACATCTACGCCAAAAACCCTGGCGGTACCGAGATCGTCGGTATCCGGTCGACCGTTGGCCACCGGTTTGTTAACGGTGGCAAATGAGTGCTCCCCGATGAAGGCGGCTGCGGCAATCGGGACAAATCCAGCTTCGGTGGCGATGTCCCGCAGTTCAATCAAAGCATCTTCAAAGGCGCGGTTGCCGTAGACAACGATCAGTACAGCCGGGGTTCCGTTTCCTTTGATCTGCAGCAGGCGATTGGCAGCGGTGAGCGCAACTCTGCCTGAATAAACCGGTGCGCCGATGATGGCCAGTTCCTGGCTTATTTCATTTTTCCCAAGGGTTTCAGCTGGCGGCAGGGTCAGATCAACCTGGTCGGTCTGTCCGATACCGGTCCCTTCGGCTATAGCTGCAAGAACCTTTTGAGTGGTTTGGGTGGGCGAAAAATAGATGAGTTTTTGACGAGCCAGTTCCATTGACGTTCTCCATCGTGTCAGTGATTGTTATTCTATCGAAAAGGAGGGCGAAGTTGTCAGCCTCCTGGCGGCAGCTCTGCCCTGGTTGAGGACCGGCTGGTACAGCCGGTTTTGCTAAAATGATGAATCCGGTTCCTTGAGAAAGAGCTCCTCCTCCTCGGTAGTCACTCTACCCAGGATACGGTTACGGTGCGGGTATCGCCCGAACCGGTCGATGATTGCCTTATGTTTAAGCTCAAACTCAAGATTCTGTTCAAGGCCGGGCGCGCTGAACAGTTGGGCCGCCATTTCGTGGATGGCCCTGGACTCGCTGTGCATATAGGGCATCAGGAGAAACATCCGCTGGGCATCCTCCAGTTCCTCGTGAACCCCCTGAGAGACGGCTTCCTGGGAGAGTGCAAGTGCCAACGGGTCGGATGAGAAAGCGTCCGGGGTGTCCCGGTACATGTTCCTTGAAAACTGGTCCAGGACAATGATCTCTGCCAGCCTGCCCTGCTGTGTCTGGCGCCATGAAAACAGGTCGCACTGGTTGGCAGCTGCATGAATGGCAGCAAACCGATCGAAAATCAACTGGTCGAAGGCCTTGTCCTTTTTCCACCAGGAATCCGAATCAATCTCGTTGAACCAGAATTGGATAATAGCATCTGCGTCCATATTGATAACGGCCGGAGGAGATGTCGCCCGGTTTCTCGGTCGGTTTTCCGGAGTGCTTTTCGACCGGTCGCCTTTGGGTTTAGCCTTGCTGACCTTGACGTTTCGGCCCTTAAGCGGGCTGTCGTTCAATGCCTCGATGGCTGCTTCCGCCTGGGTCGGGTTCGGCATTTCAATAAACCCGAAGCCTTTGGACTTTCCGGTTTCCCGGTCCATGATAATAATGGTTTTGGATACTTCGCCATATTCCTGAAAGAGTCTTTCCAGTTCCGATTCATTGACGAGATATGGCAGGTTACCAACGTAAATATTCATAGCGATTCTCAGCGAATGTTATACGGACCTCCCGGCAAACACTTGTTTGCTATCTATCAGGTGCTCCTTATCAGAATATTACTGTTGGACAATCGTCCACAAGTTACTACTGTTCGTTATGTGGTTCTGGAACCCGTTGCCTGGTGCATGGATTTTTCAAACCGGGTGCGGTTGGAAAAAACTCACTCAATAAATACCTCAATCAGCGGACCCGTGTCTATCATAAAATAGGGTACCTATTATGAGACTGCCGGTCTGATCAGGGTTCAGGTCCTCTTTCAGGCGTTTTCGGAGGTGATGGATATGCCCTGATCTTCCAGAAACGCTTTGGTTTTACTGCAGATCGGGGCGGTTGTACGGATGCTGATAGTGGCATTTTCGTCCTCAGCCTTGATTTTTTCCACCTTGGAGAGGATCTGGTGACCGTCTTTCATGATGACGCGACTTTTTCGTTTCATCACGATGGTGTAAGTATGATCCTCCGGCATTTCAATCCGGGTTGACACATGAAGGCCAAATTTTTTGGGGTCGATAGTGGTTGCCATTTGAGATCCTGTAGGCGGAATGCTGCTCTCAAGCTTCTTATCGCCTAAGGGCAGCCTTTGAAAATTTAGATTTTGGAATGGGGGTATCGAAATCCACGCTGTGGATAATCCATTCGGTTCCACCTCCTTTTTTCAGGATATCCTTAAACTGCATCCGTTTTGGATACCAGCCCCTGGAGGTTTTGAAGGTTTCCAATATCTCCAGTCGTTTCAACAGTTTTCCGCTGGCGGCATATAGCTCCTCACGGATACCAAGGTAGAGCTGTTTGTCCACCCATATTTTTCTGCGTTGGTAGGCGATACCACTGTTCCGGGCTTTCAGGTCCAGAACCCACATCTCCCGACCATCGATCTGGTCTTCACCGGCCATTTCAGCGTGGTAGCTATCAAGCAGTTTCCCCTTCTCCATCATATCCTCGTAGGACAAATCGGAGCCTGCCATGGACTGACGCAGCATGTGTCCGGCAATTTTGAGGATCCGGTCAGTACGGGGATTGAAAATCCACAGGTTCTGCTTGAGCTTCAGCATCTTGTTTCCCTTTTCCCGGCGGGGGGCCAGGGACTCGGTGAAGGATTGCTCCTGGCCAATAATCCAGGATTTGTAACGGATTTCACGGGTCCCCCTCAGTCCGTGAATAATCATCGAGCTGACAACGATCTGCCGCTCAACATTCTGGTTCTGATCTATTTGCCGCAGGATGGCTGCTGCCTGGTCTCCTTCGCCATGAGCGGGAAGAGACACAATCAGACATAACATAAATAACAGTGATCGTTTCATACCTCCAACTCCTTGAAAAGTTCTGCGGTCTCCCTTTTGAAGATACCGATACCTGAAATGGCAGCCCCGATAAAGGGGGCGATCACCCCGGGAACAATGCCGATCCAGAAATTAATAGGTGTAATTCGGGCCCGCATCACATTGGACATCATGAAGTCTGCATTCTGGGTGAAGGCGCTGAAATCAACCCCGTGGACCTGGAGGTAGTAGGACGGTATCAGACCTGCTGCAGTCCCCAGAATATAGCTGACAATGCCCAGGATCAGTGCCTCGATAATCAGGCTCCAGTACAGGTGGGACTTGGATTCCCCGATGGCCAGGCGGACTCCGATTTCACCGTAGCGGCGGATGCCGTTCATCAGCCCGGCGTTCCAGAGAACGAGGCTGATGACAAAGATAAAGATGATCAGTATGGCTGAGAACATAGCATTCATATAGGAGAGCATCTCGCCCATGTTATCCTGATCCTCCAGACGGACCATCACTGGTGCGAATGGTCCGGTTGCTTTTTGCGAATCATTAAAGGATGCTCTGATCCGGGAGGCCTGTTCAGCGTGATAAAAGCCATCCTTGAAAAAACCGAATATTTCGGTTGTCGCATCCTGCATATCCAGTGTGTCCTGCATGTCCTCAAGGGATGCGATCATGGCTCCGCGGTCCATGGCCTTAATACCGAAGCGCACGGTTCCTGAGATTTTGAAGTTGTAAAAGACCATGGACCCGTTCATATCGGACCCGATATAGGTAACCGACTGCCCCAGTCGGAGCCCCAGCTTTTCAAACAGGTCGTCGCTGAGCAGGATTTCGCCTGATTTTTGTGGCAGGTTACCTTTTGCCAGGGCCTTGCCCAGGTTTAGGTGTTTGATTTCCGAACGATCCTTGGACATCAGGTCGATTCCAAGACCGGCAACCGGCGCCTGGGCTATGGTTTCCCCGTTTTTATCCGGGACATCCATCAAACCGCCAAACTGGATTCTGGATTTCCAGGTCAGATGGGGAAACTCTGCTTCCAGCTGGTTTTTAATCTTTCCGGCATCGGTCAGGACCAGTTCCATAATGTTGGGATACTGCTGTTCGTTCAGGGCATTGGTCCGGACCTTCAGGTGTCCGGCCCTGAAACGGGCTGTTGTTTCGATGGTTTCGTTCAGGATGCCGCTGACCCATGCAAACGTCAGCACGGTGATGGCAACCCCTGAGCCTGTGATTAATATCGGAAAAAGGCTTCGTGATCGATCTCGTAGCAATCCCTTGAATAGAAAGGCAATCATGACCATTTCCCCCTTAATGCCTCAAACGGTTGCAAATGGGTGATCTTACGTGCCGGCAGGTAGCTGACGATAGTCAGCAACAACATAACGATGATCAGTGTTCCCAGGATCAGCCCCAGGCTGAAATCGGGATAGAGGTGTTCGCTGATGGCAATGCCATACTGCTCACCTGAGACCGGAATATCGTAGCCCCGTGTCTGGAGGTACCAGAAGAGTGGTCCGCCATAAGCAACGGTCAGCAGGGCGGCAAAAAACCCGTAAAGCAGACCCTCAATGGTAAAGGTGAATACAATAGCGCGATTGGTCATCCCCAGCGCCATCAGGGTTCCGATCTCCTTGCGACGTTTGAAGATCGAAAGGGCCTGGGTGTCGAAAATGGCAATCATGGCCAGGAAGATCAGGATCAGGTAGAAAACCCCGGCCCCCACTGATTTGTTCTTGACCAGCTGGTACGTGTCAGCCAGAAGGTCATCAACCGTTTGGTGAATCCATTCCGGCGAGCTTTCCAGCTCATCCACCGGGCGGGATGAAATGATAATGGTGGCATGGTTGGGAGAGAGATTCATCTCCTGCAGCTTTTCGAGCTGCAGCCAGATCTGTCCCTGGTCCATGGCCGGGACCTTACTGTCGAAAACCTTAACGATGGTCAGATCCGCGGCATTGAAGGCCCCCAGGCTGTTGCGCCAGCGGACGGTGATCACATCCCCCTGACTGAGATTGCTTCGTTTGGCCATCCCCTTACCAATCATAGCGGGAATGGTACCCTTCGGGCTGTTTCCATTCAGCTGGTCAAAGGGCAGTTTTAAAATATCCTGGTCAGGCGGAATTCCCTTGAGAATTGCCGGGAAAATCCGTCCCTGGGGGTAAGCCGATCCGGCGACCATCAGAATCGGAATCGCCTCCCGTCTCTTGACTGCTTTGGAGATTCCAGGGGATATGACATCGTGGCTGATATCCAGCGTCAAAGGATCAAAGGGGTCATAGTTTCGGTGCCAAATCTGGCCATTGCCAACCTCCTGGGCTATCCGGTTGGTTGTCAGCTCTTTCAGCAGACCGTTGTTCATGCCCTGTATCAGGATGATACAAGTCAGGGTGATAGAGATGATAAAGGTGTTCAGCCAGGTTCGAATTCCTGCCGAGAGGACATTTTTAAAAGCGATCTTGAATATCATGGTCCCCTCCCCTAAAAGGTTTCATCCTGTTGAATGCCACCGTCGACCAGAGTGATTTTGCGTTTCAGATATCCGATCACCTTGTCGTCATGAGTTGAGAAGATAAAGGTGGACCCGGATGCGTCATTGATTTTCTTCATGGTCTTCAGGATGATGTGGGAGTTCTCTGAATCCAGATTGGCTGTGGGTTCATCAGCCAGGATCACCGTTGGTTTCTTGACCATGGCGCGTGCAATGGCCACACGCTGACATTGTCCGCCTGAGAGCTGTGCTGGTTTGCTGTTAACCTTGTCTGTCAGTCCGACCCATTCCAGGCTTTCCATGATCGCCTGCTTTTTATCAGCGGTGGACATGCCCAGCAGGATCAAAGGCAGCTCCAGGTTTTCGTAAACCGTATAGACCGGAAGCAGGTTGTAGGTTTGGAAGATAAAACCGATCTTACGGCTACGCAACTGGGCACTCTCTTTGGCGCTGAGTGAAGTGATCTCATCCCCCATGAAATAGACCTTTCCATTCGTCGCTTTGTCCAACGATCCCATGATATTCAGAAGGGTGGTCTTACCCGATCCGCTGGGACCGACAATACCCGAGAACTCCCCCGGTGCAAATTGAAGGTCGATATTCTGCAGGGCAAAGAAATCCTCGTTGGCAACCGGAAAGGTCTTGTCGAGGTTGCTGACCGCTATCACGGGTTCCATGGTGTTAACTCGATAAGAGGTTTGCGTGAAAAATATTCACCACAGAGACACGGAGGTCACTGAGGAATGCTGATGATACAAAGTGTCTGTCATAAACCTGTTGCATGTGCTGGGAGGAGTTTCGTAGATGATCTTGACGAATTTGAGCGGCCGAAACCCCGTTGTTTGAGCGATAGCGAGTTGGGTTTTCAGCGAAACGAGTCTAGAACATCTAGAACCGGATCCGCAATTGCAACAGGTTTATGTCAGACACGGAGCCACTCCATTTGTCGGGTCTGTCAGGGTGTAAAGGTCAATGATTAAACTGCACCAGCAGCCGAATACCCTGCTGACCGGAATTACTGCTGAAAGAAAACGGGCTTGACTCCGTTTCGCCTGAGCCGGTGTCACTGGCATATGCCAGCAGGGTGAAAACCCAGTTATCCGTTGTTCGTGCCCAGGAGGCCTGCAGGGTCGTTATGTCTGTATCGAAATTTCGAAGTGCCAGTACCCCGACCTGATCAAGCAGGTTCAACGAGATTTGCTCGGAAACAGCCAGCAGCCAGACGGTACCGTCCCGCATCTCCTGGTTGTTATATCGCAGGTCCACCCCCATTAATTCCACAATGCTGCCCAGCCCGTTGCCGATATCAAAAGTGTAATCACATCCCAGCGTGAAAAACAACTGGGACTCCGGAATAAATCCATTTTCTTCCAGCTTAAGGTAGGTGCTCTCCAGGTAGAGCCCTACTCCCAAATCCCAGGTAAGATCGAAGCCGATTCGGTTTTCCTGCAACCCGTCCGCATCAGGGGTCGGAACACCCGGATAGGCGAAGGGTTCTGCCTGTCGGCGATGCAGCGATACCCCTATTTCCGCCGAGCCGGCGGGAATCTGAACGCGACCACCATACTCATAGCTGTTATCTACCGTGTTCAGGAGTGAAATCCCCATGGGATCCTGGTTACCGGCCATGGACCAGGCCCAGACGTTGGCGTTACTTTCAAAATAGTATCGGAAGAGCAGGGCATTAACCCCATCTGTAAACCCTGTGGGATCCCGACTGTCTTTCTGGTCGAACCATCTCAGCGACCGCAGAATCTTGCCCGGTCCGAAACTGATCTCCTGCAGACCCAGTCGGATCCCCGCCTGATCCGTTGATAACCTCGCCCAGAGGCGATATGGCTTCTCTTTATGGGTTGTTTCACTATCAGAACCATCAATAGTATAAGCCGTGCCGGAAAGGTTGCCCATGATCATGCCATCCAGCAGCAGCCCGTCAGAAAGAGGCAGGGACAGGTTCAGTTCGGGCAGATACCGGTAGCCCAATTCCCGCTTGTCGGAAGGCTCATCTTCAGCGACTGACCAGAGAGCGGCCTCCCCCCGAAAAGACCAGTCCATATCAGCGCTGGTGCCTTGAATCGGCTTAAGACAAACAAGCAGAAAAACGAGTGTGAGGATGGTGCTTAATCGGTTTGTGTGTTGATCATTCATGGCTGCACATCTTTAATGATCCGTTCAATCTCTTCGGCATGAGGCCGAAACCAGGGCTTTTCTCCTGCCGAAACTTCAGACAGGAAAAGCTATAAACCTAGCAGGGCGGTGGCAATAATGAAGTAGAAAAAGACGCTGGCCATATCAATGGATGTGGTGACGAAGGGGCCGGTGGCCAGTGCCGGGTCGATGTTGATACGGGCCATAAGCATTGGCACCAGAGATCCGACCAGGGCTGCTATAAACATGGAGATCAGAACCGCCAGTCCGACGGAGAGAGCAAAGGCCCCCGAACTCTGGGTCTCATGAAACACCACCTGGGCGACAATGGCGATCAACAGTCCATAGAACAGGCCCAGGATTATTCCGATTGAGAGCTCCTTGATGACGATCTTCCAGAGATCTGTGACATGCAGGCGTCCGGTTGCCAGCCCCCGCACGACGATTGTCGATGACTGGGTACCGATATTACCCCCCATGGCCATAATGATTGGGATGAAAGCGGCCAGGTAGGCCAGTTTCTGCAGGCTTTCTTCAAATTGACCGATAATGAAAACCGAGAGCAGGCCCCCAACAGCAGCGGCAAACAGCCAGGGCAGCCGGATGCGGGTGCTTTTCAGGACGGATTGCGTTTCCACAAACACCTCGCCGGCACCGGCCATTTTCAGCATATCCTCGGTGGCTTCCAGGCGGATGATATCGATGACGTCATCCACGGTGACGATACCGACAAGCTGGTGGGTTTCATCAATGACCGGAACGGCAAGAATATCATAGCGGGCAACAATTCGGGCGACCTCTTCCTGGTCCATGTCGGTGCGGACGGAAAAGATATCGGTGGCCATGAAATCCTTCAACTGGGCCTGAGGCTTTTCCACTACCAGCTGCCTCAATGAGATAACTCCCAGCAGTTTGTAATTTTCGTCTACCACATAGATGTAAAAGGGCATCTCGACATCGTGGTAGTCTTTCTGGATGGACTCAATCGCCTTCTGGGAGGTCATGTCTTCGGGCAGGGCGATAAAGTCCGGGATCATGATCCCCCCGGCTGTATCGTCACCGTAGCGCAACAACTCCTCCACCTCCTCTGAATCTTCGGTCTCCATCTGTTCCAGGATGGCGTCCGCCTTCTTCTGCGGGATCTTGCCCAGCAGGTCGGCGACATCGTCAGAGGGCATGTTCTGCATGACCTCTACAATATCATCGACGCGCATGCTGTCGATGAAGTCGAGTAGCACGTTCTCTTCGAGAGCTGAAAAAAGATCCCCTTTCTGCTCAGTATCCTCGATCATGGCGAAGAGCTTCTTCTGGTTACCCAGGGTCATTGACCGAAAGACCAGTGCAAGGTCAGCAACATGTGCCTTATTGACGATCTTGGCCAGATGGGAGGTAGCCCCTCGTCTCAGGAGCCGCTTGATGCTTTCGGTTAGAATGGTGTTGTGATCGTTTGCCATATTATTACCCCTCCCGGTTTTTTGTGTCGGTTATCAGCGTCGATCAACAGTCGAACAGAGCCCTGACTCCCGAGCATAACAGCCTTATCCTAGTGATAAGATGCTATTTCGTAAACAGGAAACGCAAAATCAGTAGAAATTTTACCGTTGTCAATTGTTTGACAGCCTGTCCGGTTTTTTCCTACCATGCAGTAAAGAGAGAACAGCTGTTTAAATAAACCAAATTCCCGCTGCAGCCTGAAAACCGGTTCCAGGGAACAATGATCGAGGAAAATATCATGTCTGAAAAGAAATGTTCGTACAGTGTAACTGATGGTGTCGCAGTGATGAGTGTCAATAACCCCCCGGTCAATGCGTTGAGCGCGCCGGTACTGGCTGATATAGAAGCGTCCGTTAAACAGGTGCTGGCAGATGACGCGGTTCGCGTGGTGGTTTTTACCGGAGCTGGTGATAAGGCCTTTATCGCAGGTGCCGATATATCAGAGTTTGTCGAACTGGAAAACAAGGAGAAAGGCGCTGAAATGCTGAAATATGGTCAGGATATTACAAACCTGATCGCAGATGCGGACAAGCCATTTATTGCGGCTGTCAGCGGCTTCTGCCTGGGAGGTGGGATGGAATTCGCACTTGCCTGCCATATACGACTGGCTGACGAAAAAGCCCAGATCGGACTACCTGAGATCAAACTGGGCATTATTCCGGGCTACGCTGGCACTCAACGGACTCCCCGCTTAATTGGCAAAGGCCGGGCACTGGAGCTGATTCTCTCCGGGAACTTTCTCAGCGGAAGCCAGGCTGCCGACTACGGAATCGTCAACCGGGTGGTTCCGGCCGGAACAGTCGTGGACGAAGCGCTCAAGCTGGCCAAAACCATTGCGGAAAAGAGCCGGATGAATATCCGCGCCGCCCTCAAGGCAGTTAACCAGGGAATGGACATGTCGCTTGAAGACGGCATGAAGCTGGAACGGGAACTCTTTGGCGGATTGTGTGAAACCCAGGACAAAGTGGAAGGCGTCGCTGCTTTTATGGAAAAACGAGCCGCCGCCTTTAAGGACTGCTAGTACCGTGTCAATTCTAGAGGGTCGGAAGCCTGGTTGGGGTTTGGTTCGAGCGAAGTTAAGCGACAGCCTTGAGCACGAGCCACACCCCAACCAGGCAAATGGAGCAGGTGTTTGCGTCATTTGACCCATAACATGACACTAGAACGCTATCTGTTAAGCCGGGGTTGCCTGAATGGCGCCGGCCGGACAAATGGAAGCACAGACCCCGCATCCGGTGCAGATCACCTCATCAATACGCGTGACCTCATTCTCAGCATCCCAGTTCAGACCCGGGCACTTGAATACCCGTGTACATAAACGAGCACAACCACAGTTGTCCCCCTTGCAAAGCGATTCATCAATGGTCATGTTATAAAGCCTGCCCGCTTTTTTCTCCGGGCTCAGGGCACAACTCTGTCGCATCACGGCGACCCGCACCCCCTGTTTGTCATCCATCATCCGGAGAAGGGTCTGCCGGGTCTTGTCTATCTCAAAGGGATCGCAGATCTCAACCTTCGCCCCGATGGCTTCGCAAAGCGTGGGAATATCCACCCGGGGTGCCTCGTTACCTAAGGTGTCACGATTAAGGCCCGGATGAGGCTGAAAGCCAGTCATGGCAGTGCCTGAATTGTCCACGACGACGAGGATAACATCTGAGCTGTTGTGAACTGCGTTGATCAGCGCCGGGATGGTGGCGTGGAAAAAGGTGGAATCACCGCAAATGGCCATGACCGGCTGATTCATATCGAACATCCCGAGCTTCCCGAATCCGCTGGCAACACCCAGCCCGGATCCCATGGCATGACCGGTTTTGAGGGTGTTGAATCCCGTGGGTAGAATCCCGAGGGTGTAACAGCCGATGTCACCACAGATAAACCCCTTGCGGTTGTCCAACTTCAAGGCGTTGTTGATTATCCAGAAGGATGCCCGGTGCGGACAACCGGGGCAGAACGTCAGGTCCCGCTTGGGGGCGCCTTCGAGCAGAATGGGGGCTGCTTTCTCCAGGTACGATTCAGAATCGTTCTGGACTTCCAGGTCCAGGATCCCTGCCAGGGCATCGACAATCCGGTCCGGATTCAGCTCGTTGGTACTGGGAAGGGTGCCGTCCTTCTTTCCGTAAAATCGCTTCAGTCGGATCCTCTCCCCCAACTCCACTGCCAGTGCCTTAATATTGTCCTCCATGAAGGGCTGTACCTCTTCCACCACCAGGATGTTCTCCGTGCTGGACATATGCTTTTCGAGCAGCCGTGGTGGCAGGGGCCAGGTGGTGCCCAGCTTCAACAGACCAACTCGCCCCTCGATGGCCAGAATATTGATCGCTTCCCGGCAATACAGGTTACAGGCTGAACTGGTGATGATCAGCAGTTCCGGTTGATCAGGCCCCTGGTAGGTGTTGAAGGGCGATGTCTCAAACAGTTCTACCGCCTGCTTCAGCTTGCCCTGCTGACGCTGATGCAGCTGATCAGTGATGCCGGGGACGGTAATGACAGGGCCTTTCATCTGGTCCATGAAGGTTCCCTCATATTCAAAGCGGGCGGAGCCTGACGGTTGCGGCAGCTCGCCCAGAACAACGTTGCCGCTGGCGTGAGACAGACGGGTGACACTGCGAACCATCACGATATTGTTGATCGCCTCGGACAACTCAAAGGCCCAGCGAGTTATCTCCAGGGCTTCCTGAAAATCGCCCGGCTCCAGAAGGGGAAACTCCATCATCTTGGCGTAGGGTCGCGACTCCCCCTCGTTCGTGCTGGAAAGCGCGCCGGGATCCTCGCAGGAAACCAGAATCATTCCACCGCGGGTGCCGTATTCAGACAGGTGTAACAGAAAATCGGAAGCAACGTTCACTCCCACCTGCTTCATCACACACATCGATCTTAAACCGGAAAACGAAGCGGCTGCTGTCACCTCGGCCGCTACCTTCTCATTCACTGACCATTCCACATACAGCCTTCGCTGAGAGGCAACTCCGGCCAGATTCTCAATGATCTCCGAGGAAGGCGTTCCCGGGTAGCCGC
>JAOZRE010000593.1 GCA_029940215.1 bacterium
CCGGGAGTTGCTGCACATACAATTGAGATTGAAAAAACTGAGGCAGCATCTTCAATGCCTGATCTTAGATCTCAATTGCGACAGTGGCCTGTACAGCTTCACTTGATGAATTCCGCAATGCCATTGAGGATGAAGGAATGACCTGTTTCGGAGGACACGGTGCACATGCGCTGCATGTTCCCTACTGGTGGCTCCAATGTCTTTTCTGGGCAAAACGGGAAAGTTCTAAAATAGTTAAAGCATACCACAAGCTACTTGTTTGGGACCTGTTGAATAAACCATGGATTACCCAGGTCATCGACAAGATTTTGAATCCCGTCATGGGAAAAAGCATCGTAATGTATTTCAAATAGGAACATTGACATGTCCAAGCTATACTTCCTGAAAGGCGCTTTTCCGAACGAATATTTTCAGCAAACAGCTGACTACATCGCAAATGTACAGGAACCAGATGGTTCCATTCCCTGGTTTGAGGGCGGATACACCGACCCCTGGGATCATGTTGAATCAGCCATGGGATTGAGTATTTGCGGAAAACACCGGGAGGCGGAAAAGGCTTACAACTGGTTGAAGGAAACACAACGTGACAATGGTGGCTGGTGGAATGCTTATAAGGACGGCAAGGTTGAGGACAAGACCCGAACCGAGTCCAATTTTGTCGCTTACGTGGCAACCGGTGTCTGGCATCACTTTCTCATAACAAAGAATTTTTCTTTCCTCTACCGACTTTGGCCGGTAGTGGATGCTGCCATCGAATTCGTCCTCTCTTTACAGACTGAACACGGGGAGATCTCCTGGGCAGTGGATGAAGAACAAGGGATAAGGGAAGATGCGCTGGTGACCGGGTGCTGTTCCATTTACAAGAGCCTGGAGTGCGCCATTAACCTCGCTGTTATAATGAACCGGAAAAGGCCCCATTGGATCGAAGCACGAAACAGACTCGGCCACACCCTGAGGAATCATCCCGAACGATTTGATCGTACGTGGTAAAGCAAAAGCCGTTACTCAAGGGACTGGTTTTATCCCGTTCTGACCGGAGTACTATCTGGTCCTGCTGCCCGTTCCCGAATTAACGCCAAATGGGATACCTTTGTCAGAGAGGATCTGGGCTGTCTCTGTGTTTCGGATGAACCTTGGGTAACCATAGCCGAGTCCTGCGAACTGACCATGGCCCTGATCGCTGCCGGAGACCACAAAAAAGCATCTCAACTATATAGCTGGTTGCACAACTTCAGGGAAAAGGATGGGTCTTACTGGACCGGATATGTTTATCCAAAAGACGAACTCTGGCCGGTGGAGAAACCCACCTGGACAGCAGGCGCCGTCTTATTGGCAGGGGACGCTCTCGCCAACGCCACACCCGCTTCTCAGCTGTTTACCCGGGTTAACCTGCTCGGCAACACTGATGACATCAAAAGTATCTCCTATGCCTGATGCCGATGCCACCGCTGATCAAATTTCTAAATGTCTCTCTGTATAAAGACCAGAAATTTGGGATCAACGGCATCGGTTTTGACGTCCAAAAACGAAGAAAGTACCTCTTCACCCTCCCGTCCCCCGAAAAGCTACAAACCCTGCTGGGACTGATTGAAGGCCGGTTCCGTCCGGATTCCGGCGTCGTGCACCGCTATGAGAAAGTCTTTATCCAAAGCGACCGGCTATTGCTGGGAGAAAAGGTCTACGACAAAAATGCAGGAAACTTTCTGAAATTGACAGAACAGCACTTCTTCTTCGATGATAAACGGCGCGTCAAGCAGAACTTCCTCCTGGATCTCAAGGCACGTCACATCCGGCACTTTCCCATATACAAGCTCAGAGGCGAAGACCGTCTCAAGTTTGCGCTGCTTGCCTTGACCTTCCAGGAAACTGGACTGATCCTGGTCAGTGAGCTGCTGCAGACCGATCTTGAGTCAGACCTGAAAAACCACCTTTTTAGATTGATCAGGGGAACCCGTTGCGCTCTTTGCCTGTTCAAGGTTGAGGGGCAGGAAGACGAACAGTTGGATGAACTGCTGGAAGAGATATCAGTGGAGCGGATCGATCTTCTCTAGGAGGGACCAAAGGGGAAAGAACACTTCCCCTCCAGAAATATGGGGCAGATATTTTAGAAATTATAACCAATGGCAAAGCGGTATCCTTTTGG
>JAOZRE010000216.1 GCA_029940215.1 bacterium
TATATCCAAAGTGCTGAACTACGTAAACCAGCCAGACATGAAACATTAGCTCAGGCGCTCCTTTGCCTGCAGATATAATAACGGAATATAAAAACATCAGGGGAAAATAGAGCAGGGGCAGAAACAAAGGGGAAAAAAGAACACCCAATATAGGAAGCAGCATTAATATAAAAAAAAGAAGTGGCAACACATAATTGCAGTGCCACATTCCAGGATGTCGTCTTAGCAGTCTGGCTCTAGCAGCACCATATCGAAACATGTTGGCCAGCCATTTGCCAGGAGTACTCCGCATCTGATGCCAAACATACGAATCAGGGATCACCAGCAACCTTAGTCCGCTCAGTTGTAAACGATAATTCAAGTCAGCATCCTCGCCACAGTTGGCAAACGATTCGTCAAAACCACCAACCGCGAGTAACGGTTTTTTTTCATAAAGGACATTCAGGCAGGAGAGGCTTTTAGCATACTGGGGTCGGTGGAAACGTCTTCCTTGCGGACTATTGAAACTGCCGGTAAAAGAATCCAAGGCGATACCGATCGCCCTGACAAATGGTGTGCTGTCTTCAGGCGGAACGTTGGCGCCCCCAACTGCCACCAGATATTCACATTCAGTTTTCTCCTGTTCAAAGGCGGTGCTCAGAATGGTCAACCAAGAGACTGGCGCCATACAGTCTGCATCCAGAAAGGCAACGTATTCATGTCGAGCGGCGGCAATTCCCCTGTTTCTGGCAGATGCAATCCCCAGCGCCTTGCTGTTAATCGGATGAATCTGAGGATTCCCGGAAGCCAACAGCTGAATCCGATCCCATGTTCCGTCCGTTGATCCATCATTGACGATTATAATTTCAACCTCACCTCCATCATAATCCTGTCTCAGCAAAGACTCCAGGCAGGGACCGATCGTTTGCTCTTCATTGCGACAGACAACCACAACCGAAATATCAAATGGCATCGTTTAGACCAACTGTTTCATGTATCAGCTTTGCCCCGCTTCAATTCGTCGATTTCCAACCTAGCAATGGCCAGTTCCTGGATCAGATTTTTAACCTGAGTGGAAAGTGAGCTCAAGCGGATCGAGAAAAAGATACCTACCAGAATCAGGAAGAGAATGGCGAACAGAAACAGTGCCGTTGTATGTACCACAGCACCTATGGTCTGGGTTAGCCAGGCCAGTATTTCATATTTGATAACAGGTAATATAATAATCACACCGGCCAACAGCCACAGCCATGAATACTCCTCCTTCAGCTTACCACGGCGGACCAGCTCCAGTATCAACAGAAATATGGATACGGCAATCACAATGGCAAAAACCTTCTGCCTGGTTGTCATAGCTACTCCTTGAGATAAGTCTGGTGGCTGCGGATCGGTATAAGAAAAGCTGAAAGCAGCTGCTTAAAAAGATAATAAACCACATTAAACGGATGATGCATAGATCGACCACTTGATGGGTACATTCGGACGGGCACCTCTTTAATCTCGAACTTCAACCGTGAAAGAACCGTGATCACATCCGCATCCGGGAAATCGGAAGGGAAGAAATCCCTGGTAAATAGAGAAAAAACCTCGCGATTCAAAGCCTGAAATCCGGTAGTAGGATCCGTGATTTTTATTGCTGTCAGGAGCCGGATCAACTGCCTGAAAAACAGCACACCTGCGCTGCGAACAAAAGATGACTGGTAGTCACCGAATCCAAGAAAGCGTGAACCCAGCGCAATATCGCACTCCCCTTTTTTCACCATGACTATCAGTGCAGGTATGTCTTCCGGACCATGCTGCCCGTCACCATCCATCTGTATCAGAAATTTAAATCCCTTGCACAACGCATATTTATACCCGGTCTGGATAGTGGCTCCATAACCAAGATTGAAGGAATGGTTGATCACAATGGCCCCCGCTCGACCAGCTTCCAGTGCCGTATCGTCAGTTGAACCATCATTGATGACGACTACCGGAAGTTCAGGATACAGATTCCTGAGACCGGACACTACATCGAAAATAGTATCAAGCTCGTTATAAGCGGGTATGATAACCACTGTATCCTGAAACATCCTTAGTCCTATCGGCTTGAGTATGACAAATGGCAAAAAAGCTGTTCACAGCCGGTAATTTGATTTCACAGCAATAGGCATCCACTCCTGCAAAATTAGAATCGAGTCAACACATATTTATTAATATAGGAGACGTACTTCCTGAATTTCTCCCATTTGAGCATGTTGGGCAACGACTTCAAGATCACTCTCGGTCTCAGGTAGAACTGTCGATAGGCCTGTTTTTGAATTCGTCGCAGGTCGGATGCTGAAAAATCGGGAGTTTCAATAGCCGGCTCAAGCGGTGTGATCGTCGCATCGTAAACGTCCCATTCCGAGTGTTTCAGATAGCCCATCTCTTCAGCTATGGTGCGAATTTCTGTTCCGGGGTATGGATTAACCACGAGGAAATTAACGCTGTCCAGTGGCAGGCTGCAGGCAAAACGGATGGTCTCCTGCATCTCTGATAACGTTTCTCCGGGGGTCCCGAAAAGAAAGGCAGCAGCGATTTTAAATCCATATCGTTTGCAAAGCATGACTTTTTCCTGCATCTTATCCGGCCGCTTGTTCTTTTTCATCAGGTCCAGCACACGCTGAGAACCGCTTTCCAGCCCAAAAAACAGGGCATAGCAACCTGCCTGTTTCAGGGCTATCAACAATTCGTCATCCAGGTTATCTTCACGAACCCCATTGGGGAACCAGAAACGGATATTGAGTTTTCTGTCTTGAATCTCTCGGCATATATCAAGTGCATATGACTTCATTAGTGTAAAGTTGTCATCCAGAAACTGAATCTCACGAATACCATATTGCTGGACCCAGGTCTCGATCTCTTCCACCACCTTGCGGGGAGAACGAAACCTTACCTGCTTGCCGGTCACACTGTGGCAGAAGGTACAGGCCGCCGGGCAACCACGGGTGGAAAGTATCGGCATGGTCCTGGAAGATCGTGTCATCACACCATAGGTCTTGCCACGCCTGAAATAGGCCTCCATGGGCAGAAGATCATAGGCCGGTGTCGGCAGAGCATCCAGGTCTTGAATATGCTGCCATTGACCCTGGACTTGGCCTAGATCTGATCGGGCTGTCACAACACCCGTAACACTATCAATATCAAAACCCCTGATGACAGCCTTCACTAACACCGCAAAACTGTGTTCAGCCTCTCCAATGCAAACAGAGTCAAACCCGCTGTTCAGCATTTCTCCCGGAAGGTTGCTGGCATGAACGCCACCAGCGCAGAGGTGAACATCAGGGTAGAAGGATTTGATCAATTTAGCCAGCCGACAGGCTTCACTGACAGAGGGGGTAGTTGATCCGATACCGATCACACGGGGCTCCCGGTATCCAATCTCTTTGATGATCTGATCGTCAGAAGTCGGAAAAAGGCAGTAATCCCGCATCTCAACTGAATACCCTTTTTCTCTCACTGTTGCCGCGATGGAACAAAGACCGAGAGGGGGGATCAGAGCAATCTCATTTTTAAACTCAGGCTTAATGATCAGAACGTCCACTCTTCCCCGCCGGATAAGACGCTTGCAACTTCATAGACGGTTTTAATCTTCGCCATCAATCGGAATTTGTTATTTTGCGGATTCGGTTATTATTGGTATCGCTAATAAACAGATCTCTCCCGTTGGAGACAATGCCCCTGGGTTGATCAAAACGCGCTGTTGTTCCAGTTCCTTCAACATATCCGGAAGACCCGCCCTGTCCGGCTATTGTCTCAACAACTCCTGCATTTGTACTTGTTATATTTGTTATCTTTCGAATCGTATTATTATTGGTATCACCTATGAAAAGACTGGTTCCATCGGTCGTTATGCCGATTGGGTAATTGAACTTCGCTGAGCTGCCGGTTCCATCTGGAGTGCCAGCCGAATTAGCATATCCAGCCAGCGTTGTCACAACACCCGAACTGGCAGTGGTGATGTTTGTTATCTTTCGAATCGTATGATTATAGTAGTCCGCGACAAACAGACTGGTTCCATCTGTAGTAATGCCTCTCGGGAGATTAAAGCGGGCTAGTGATCCGGTTTCATCCGTTATACCGCTCGTGTTGTCCCCTGCCAGTGTCGAAACCAGGTTGTTATTCGTCAAGTCAATCTTTCGAATAGCATTATGCCCGGTGTCAGCAACAAACAGGTTGGTGCCATCGGTGGTTATACCCTCCGGCAGGTTGAAACCAGCCGCTATTCCTTCTCCGTTCTGAAAGGCGGTAGTTGCGTTACCAGCCAGAGTAGTGACAACGCGGGTGCTGATGACGATTTTTCGGATCCGGTTGTTGCTTTTGTCAGCCACATACAGATGGGTCCCATCGGTGGTGATTCCGGTCGGAGCGTTAAACTTTGCCGCAGTTCCTGTATCATCCACATACCCACTGGACCCGGCAATACCGGCAAGCGTTGTTACCTGAGTTGTAGCAATATCTATTTTACGAATAACATGACTTGAATATTCTGCAACATAAAGGTGTTTGCCATCTGTTGTTATCTTATCCATCGATGAAAATTCAGCAGCAGACCCGGTACCGTTAGTCGTCGAAGCATTACCATTTCCAGCAACAGTCGAGACAGTAGCATTAGTATCATCCAAGCCAGAAAGTGCGATCAGGTCCAGCGAGCCAGCCTCAGTTCCCATCACAGCGCCGCCCATCAGGCAGAAGACTTTGGCAATCGGGGTGTTGTCAACAGAGATCGTCCCGCTGCCGTCTGCAACCACGCATTTTCCCAGGGTTGGTTGCGAGGCGACCGTCACGTTGTAGCTTGCCCCGTAGGCCAGTGATGTCGGGAATGCGAAAGTTCCGTTGGTCAGAATGGGAAGATTGTCCACACCATTGTTCTGTAGTTCAAGACCCAGAGATAATACTCCGGCGGATGCGACAAACAGATAAAAGTCCATCGATGTCAGGCCAATCGTCACTTCAACGGTCTGGGCCCCACCGGACACAGTGATAGTGTCACCGGACACACCGTAAAAGAGAGCGGGGGGCGTGCTGGCGAGTATGTCGGCCAGTGAGTAGCTGACAGGGAAGGATACCTGCACCACCCGCATGGGGGTGTCGAGGGGAAGTGTCATCTCGACTGAACCATCAGCGGATAGCATTGCCCGCGCATAAAACTCAGTGATATAGGAGGTAGACGTCACTGATGTCACGCTCTCCGGCACGGCTACGATCATGGCGGAAAAACCGTTGGGTAAAACAGCAGTAGCAGCGTTGACCTGGTTCGAAGACCTGGATTGTCCGACATCAAGCGAAACGGTCGCCCAGTCTTTCCCACCTTCATTTTCATTGGGCTTACAGGAAAACAGCCACATTGACAGAACAACGAATCCGGTCAGGGTCAGTAGTCGTTTCCAAAAGAGTCGATTGTGATTTTTCATGATTCACCTTGTTTGATTAAACTATAGGCTTCAAAATTTTCGGTTTTCTTACCAATCAATTGGAGATGATCAACCTGATCAGGGCTTCGGTCGCTCCGATCACGTCAATGTCATCCTCTAGCACATCAATTTCTGCTTCGATCTGCTCTATTACGTTGTCTATGTCGGGTCCTTCAAGTTCCGGATCATCTGGTTCCACATCCAATTCAACCGTTACGCCGCCACCAGTTGGTCCGACTGGTCCAGAAGGTTGGGGGGTGGCACCTGTTCCCGGTTGTAATTGTGGTTTAGGCTGTCCTCCTGGTTTTGTGCCAGGCTTCTGAGGACCCGGTTTTTTCTTTGGCGCCCTTTTAATGGGATCAACCTTAATCACGGCACCGAACTTAACCCCTTGAAAACCCTGTGCAGCATTATCTGCCGCTATAATTCTCCGCCTGACTGCGGGTGGCGCAACCAATGGCAGTGTAGGAGGGCGCGCCCGACGAAGTCGTGTAACCTGGTCAGCTTCAACATCAACAGGCACATCTGGATAGGCGTCACTGGCCACAGTGCAAACACCCGACTCGCAAAGTACGCTGGTATCACCATCTAGTGAGGCAACGGTGCCTCCGGTTCCTTTTACACCAATAATGGCATTGGCGGTTCTGAGTTTAAATCGTCTCCTGGTCCTTTTCTTCAGGCTTTTTGTAACCTGGAACCGCAACTTGCCAGTGGGCATGGAGAGCTCCTGTTTAACCGCAGATACATCTGTCAGTCGGAAGAAGGTGATTGAAAACAGCTCAATATGGTCACCTCTGGCAGACAGTTTTATGACCGCACGGGTATCGGTACCGGTCTGAATCTCATCACCGCTGTGCACCTGAACCTGTTTTCCAGGTGTTTTGTAAGTATTATCCAGCCCTTTGCTTCTGATACGGACCTTGCCTTTTTCCAGGCTAAGTATCCCTACGGGTTTCGCGTGCACCATTGTTCCGAACCACAACACCAACAAAAGCACCAGGACTATCCGAGTTGTTTTCATAGAGAAAATTCCTGCTCAAATTGTATCATTCGGTTCCATTAAAAAATCTGTGTCGCAGACAGGGTGATCAGGTTCTGCTGGTAGTTGGAAGCATCAATATTGGACGATCCATCCCTGTTCTTGAATTCAAGCCCAAGTCGGGTTTTCTTGAACAGTTTATACGTGAGTTTGGCCGAAAAGGTATTAGTCGTGTAGGTCGGGATCTTGTCTTCCTTGAGGGGATCCTCAATGGCCATTGTTTTCAACTGGGTCTTGAATTTTACCTGTGGAAGCCACTTATCAATTGTGTAACTGGCTTTCAGGCTCATCCATAGGGTTGCGCTGTCCATGTACTTTCCTTTGGCATCGTTCATGGAGAGGCTGGCCTGGACAGTTGTTTTCAAATCTTTTATCCCGGGTTGCACCAGGAGGTGGGGTTCCGCCAGCCCGGCAGTCAGAATCAGTTCATTGGCATCTGATTCATAGTTTATATTTGCCGGTGTTAAATTGGTGTCTTTCACCTTGAAATTCAGGGCCAGGTCCCACTTGGATTTTTTGGTTATTTCACGAACAACTTTTCCGGAGATAAACATTTCCTGGCTGCTCTCTTCCTCTCCCACCAGAATATTGGCGTTGTCCATCCGGATATCGTTAAAACCAAACTCACTGAAAAGGTCACCCCATAGGGTCTTCTTCTCAATCCAGCCAACAGCCAGCCGTGTATACCCGATCTCTTTACCCTGATAGTCGTCGTCGCTGTATTTCTCCCGCAGGATGATCCCCTTGAACTGCAGGGTCGAATTTTTCCCAAACGAAATATTGTACCTGGGCACAACGGTTAAAACCCCCTTTGTCGCAGCATCTTGATCAGCAGTTACGCTGTTAATGTTATCATTGTTGGTTATACCCAAAATAGCTACCAATTGAAAGGGGGGCACCTTCAGTTTTGGTTTTGAACCGAAATGGACAACGAATCGTTTCTGCGCCTTCCCAACATTCGTGAGTACCGAGACAGCGAATTCAATCATTTCGCCTGCCTGTCCTGATAGGTTGTAGGGTGCATCAATTTTCACCTGGCGATCATCGGTGACAGTGACGGGGTCGCCATTAAGGTCCACTGTCCTTATCGGATTAAAGGAAACGATTTCCACCTTGATCACCCCTGTTTTTTTTCGGGTATAACTTTCCGAGGGGTGGGTTGTGCTGAAAATTAAAATATCGGGGTCTTGCGAAGCAGCTTGAGAATTTCCGGATTTCTGTCCATATGTCGCTGGAACCAGTAGGCTGAGGATCAGAAAAACAATTCCGGAAATTTTGAGGGATTTTTTCATCAATTGTCCTTGCTCGATTCAACTCAATTCTGGCTTTCTTGAGCGCTCACTTTATTCATGAATGTCTAAAATGTCAACCAGAAATCGTATATAAATGTTAACGATTACAGTATCATAATCTAGAAAACCAATTGATATCATTGAAGATACTGAAGAGTTGCAATATAAGCAGCCTGTGAATT
>JAOZRE010000002.1 GCA_029940215.1 bacterium
CGAACTCTCCTGGCAGGGTACTTGGTTTTTTGGTGATATCAAGGAACTTACCTTCGGTGTCAGCAGCGCCACAGAAGTGATGACAGAGAAGACCTTTTCCGGGGGCAGTGCCACCACCGGCATCGACGAGTCTGCCACCACGACCAGTTACTGGGTTCAGGAGCATGTCTTCCTGATGGATGAGTCACTCATCATCGTGGCAGGTGCCCGCAGCGACAACCATGACAAATTCGGATCCGCCGTCACGTATCGACTGGCACCATCGTATAGAATCGAAGAAAGTGGAACCATGATCAAGGCTTCTTACGGCACTGGCTTTCAGGCACCATCCCTGTATGAGCTATACAGTGATTACGGCAACGAGGACCTCGACCCCGCCAAAAGTGTCACGACGGATGTCGGATTTGAACAGTCCATGGACAGCAGCGACATTCGATTCGGGGTCACTTTCTTTACCAGTGAATTCACCGATGCCATTGGTTTCGACATGGCCACCTTCAAGTATGGTCAGTTGGAGGGAAAAAGCAAAACATCCGGCTGGGAAGCTTTTTTCAGCACAGCATTCGGCAAACACACCGACCTGACGGTCAACCATGTGGCACTGAAGACTGAAGACGCAGATGGAGAACCTCTTCTGCGCCGACCCGAGGGCAAAACCGTTATCAGTGGGTCCACCCGATTTCTGGAAAAAGCCCAGGTGTCATACAGCATTTACAATGTCGGAACCCGATCCGCTGTTTCCAGCGCGAAGGACAAAGAAGGGAATGCGATTGATGAACTGCCGGCTTACACGCTGATCAACCTGGCAGGATCCTATGCCCTGACGGACAGTCTCGACCTGTACGGTAGAATCGACAACCTGACCGACACCTTCTACGAGGATGCCTGGTCATATGCCACAGCCGGAAGATCATATTATGTAGGTGCTAAGGCCACTTTTTAGTGGACCAGATTGCCGCCCCGGCTCGCGGGCCGGGGTGTTCCGATGCTCAATTTCAATAACCTGAAAAAAAGGGTATGCTGTTGTTCACCTATCGATCTAAACCCTGTTGAGAAGAGGTTCAATTGCGACGTATTTTTGTCCCTTATATTCCAGTTTTTTTGCTTGTCCTAATAGCTCTGTTGCTGATGACAGGTCCCAGTCTGGGAAGTGACTATGTTGACCGGGTTCAAAAGCCTGTCATTCAGTCCATCAACATCCGACAGCAGACCCAGAAAGAGCAGGAGCAGTGGATGACGGAGCGCGCGAACTTGAAGGCACAATTGGCAGCGCTGCAAGCTGTCAATCGACAACTGCTGGACGAACAGCAATCCCTTCAGAAAAAAACTGACAGCGCACGCCGCAAAACGGCTTTGTTAAAGCAACAGATCGAAAACAGTGCGTCTCTAACCCGGGAGATCGGACCTTTCCTGGAAACAGTCCATCGAAGGCTTTCAAATCTGGTCGCAGACGACACCCCTTTCCTCAAGGATGAACGCATCAACCGGATAAACGCCCTGCGCCGGGTACTGGATAATCCCGATCTGACCATCAGCGAAAAATATCGCCGTAGCATGGAAGCTCTGTTCATAGAGGCTGAGTACGGCAGCACCATCGAAGTATACAGCCAGACAATCAACACCGGCGGGCAGGAGTTGACAGCCAGTATATTCAGGTTGGGGCGGATCTCACTCTTCTTCCAGAGTCCTGACAAAAACCTGACAGGCTACTATGACCTCCGTGAGAAAGCTTGGAAAGTGTTTCCTGACAGTTATATTCGTGATATCAACATCGCCTTTGAAATTGCCGGCAAGCGTCGCCCGGTCAAAATCGTCAACCTTCCACTGGGGAGGCTGGCCATTCCATGATAAGCAAACACACCCTATATCACTGCCTGGTTTGCCTGCTCCTGTTTTTAGCCCCATCCACCTTGACTGCTGCAGATATGCGAGTTACAGAGCAAGCAGTTGCAACCCGAAAGACGGAGCTACTGAATCAGGTCCGGGCGGAAAAACAGGAGGCTGGTAAAGAGGCCCTGAAAAGCAGACAGAAGTTGGACACTGAGCGGCTATCCCTGCTAAGCGACATCCGAAAGTTGAAAAGACAAAACAGCGCGGCTCAGACAGCGAACAAGAAAAAGAGGGCTGAACTGCAACGACTGGAAGCCGGCAGAAAGAAGCTGCAGAAACAGCAGGAACAGATCGACGCAGTTTCCAGAGAACTGATCGGATTCATGCGGGTCAATGCAAAGGACCTGGATGCCCTCATCAGTCAAAGCCAGCAGAGTGCATTTATTCAGGATCGGGGCACATTTATTCAGCGCCTGCTGAAAAGCGAAAATTATCCGGACATGACGGATGTTCGCAACATGACTACCCTTCTGCTGGAAGAGATTCAACTTTCCGGCGAGGTCAGAATTCAGGAGCATTCCCTGGTGAGCAGGTCAGGAGAAGCAGTGATCACCCCCATACTGGTACTTGGCAATTTCACAACCGCCTACCGGACAGATGAGGAAACTGGCTTCGCTTTGTATTCCGAAAAAAGCCGGAGGCTCTTTGCCCTCTCCCGAACACCAGCCGGCAGCGTTCAAAGTCGCATCGAACGCTACATGAAAGGGGAATCCATCACCGTTCCCATCGATATCTCCCAGGGCAGCGCCCTACGCCAGATTTCAAGCGGGCTCAATTTCGTTGAGCAGATTGCCGCTGGCGGCCCCGTCGTCTGGCCCATTGTCGGGATTTTCCTTTTTGGACTATTGATTGTGATGGAGCGGCTGTTTTTCCTGTTGCGTCGCCACATTAACGCAGAGAAACTGAGCGAACAGCTTAACACACTGGCCCTGAACAGCCAGTGGCAGGCGTGTGCAACTCTACTCAAGTCCTACCGGGGCAAACCCTTGGCAGTAGTGCTCAGTACCGCATTGAAACACCGGCAGATGAAACGGGAGGACATTGAAAACGCATTGCAGGAAACCATTCTGGGCCAGATCCCTCCTCTGGAGCGATTTCTTTCCACGCTGGGCATGATCGCATCCATCGCTCCCCTGCTGGGTCTGCTGGGAACTGTTACGGGGATGATCAACACCTTTCACGCCATCACCTACTTCGGCACCGGTGACGCCAAGATGATGTCAGGAGGCATATCTGAAGCCTTGGTTACCACTATGCTGGGCCTAGCGGTGGCTATCCCCATCATGTTTTCCCACACTCTGCTCTCCCGATTTGTGGAGAACCTGATCGCACAGATGGAGGAGAAAGCAGTGGCCTTCGTCAACACCATCGAGAAGGTCAAGGAGGAGTATGATCCTGCAGCTTAGAGAGGTTTATCTGCAGGCAGAGGGCTACGTGTTGGGCGGCGGGGTGGTCATTGTACCCATTATCCTGATCTCAGTTGTAATGTGGACACTGATCCTCAACCGGGTCCTGTTCTTCAGGCGGCTGCACCGGAAAAACATGAGCCGGGTAGAAGCTGGACAGTGTATCCGGACAGGTAGAGAACCGGATCTCGATCAATACAGGGGCATCACCAGCCTACTGGTGAGACGCTTCCTCAGGAAGAAGACAGGCAACCGGGCTGTGGACAGACACATACTGGACGAGACGGTCATGCACACCGTTTCCTCCCTGGACAACTACCTGGCAGTCATCCAGGTGCTGGCCGGCATGGCACCACTTCTGGGCCTCCTGGGAACTGTCACCGGCATGATCACCACCTTCAATGTCATCGCCGGATACGGAACAGGAAACGCACGGGCCATGGCCGGCGGTATTTCCGAGGCCCTGATTACGACACAATCAGGGCTGCTGGTTGCTATTCCCGGCCTTTATATGGCCGGGTTCCTGAAAAAACGGGCGGAAAACCTGAAACAACGGCTGGCATCTGTCGGGCTGTATCTTTTAAACCATATCTGAGTCAACCCATGCTGAACATTACTGCTGCCAGAAAGGGAAAGAAACAGCCGCTGGAATTGAATATGGCGCCTCTGATCGATATGGTATTCATTCTGCTGATCTTCTTTATTGTCACCACCAGTTTCGTCAAGGAGACCGGTATTAAGATCAATCGACCGACCGCTTCAACTGCCATCGCCAAAACCCGGTCCAGCATTATGATCGGCATCACCAGTGATAATCGGATTTTCATGAACTCAAGAGAAATTGATTTTCGAGCAGTCAGGGGCAACGTAGAGCGAGCTCTGGCAGAGAACCCCGAGGGAGAGGTCGTCATCGTGGCAGATATGGACAGTTCCACCCGTGCTGTGATCACGGCCATGGACGCCTGCAAATTGGCAGGCGCCGATAACGTCTCCATTGCCGCCAGTCATCCTTCAACAGCTGAATAGGATCAGAGATGGACAGCGCCCAGCAATCAATATTTATCAATAAATTCCGCGCATGGGGAATCCCCATTCTGGCAGCCCTGCTGCTAAATGGCCTTCTAATAAGCTTCATCCCAGGGCTGATGGATCCTATTTCAGAAAGAAAACTGGATATTGAGTCAATTCAGGGCTTCAGGATGGTGCGTATTAAATCCCCTGTACCGAAAAACAAAGAACAGATCTTCCCGGAAAAACGGATGATCACATCACCTGAGAAACAATCACTACTGGAAAACCCTTTGATGGCGGACAGTGGCCAACCCAACCTGACACTGGATTTGAAAACCGATATGCCAGCTCCTACCTACAGCCGGGAGCTGAAGGTTAAGTTGAATTTCGACCTGCCAACCCCAGGCGCAGCGCTCTACTCCCTGGATGAGATCGACAGCCCATTGCTGCCACTGGTACGAACGCCACCTCTTTACCCCAGGCAAGCTCAAAGAAGGGGCATTCAGGGGTGGGTAGATGTCGAGTTTATTGTCAACGTTTCAGGCAGGGTCGAAACTGTCACCATCATCCAGGCAAAACCACCAGGGATATACGATCAGAGTGTAATCCGCGCCATCTCCAGCTGGCGCTTCAGCCCGGGAACCGTCAGCGGCAAGCCCGTCAACATCCGGATCAGGCAAAGACTGCAGTTCAGGTTGGGTCATGAAAAATAGCAAGGGCCTGCTGTTCATTCTGATCTGTTTGTACCTGACCGGGGTGGTCGCTGCTCCATCTGCTTCCGCCGCCGATAAGATTCCCGGAAAAGCTCACCGGGTGCTGACGGAAGTTTCACGGCTTCTGTCGAACCGTCAATACGAGGAGGCGATTCACCAGCTTGAATCCTTTCAAAGCCTGGCGCCTGAAAAGAGCAGACAATCCAAAAAGGGAGGGAACCATCATTTCCTCATCACCTTCGCTCTTGGAAACAGTTACCTGGGGGCAAACCGGCCTGAGGACGCCGTGAAGGCGTACCAGCTGGTCTTGAATGACCGGCCGGACTATGTTCCGGCCGGATCCAATCTGGGGAAAACCTGGTATCAGCTGGGACGGTTTGAACAGGCAGCTGAGACCTTCAGCCGGGCTTATGAGATGTCCAGAAAGCAAAAGTCCCGGCTACTCTATCTCACAGCAGTCAGTTTGTTGTCAGCCGGATTGCCCGCCTCGGCGCTCGAAAAAATGCAACTGCTGGCAAGAGAGCACCCCGACGCCATCGGGACATCGGAACTGGAGACACAGGTCCGTATTTTGTTTGCCCTGAATCGAAACCGGGAGGCACTACCCGTCATTCGGGAGATTATTTCGGTAAGCAATGGCACCCGCTTGAAAAAGTGGCGTGAGATATTGCTTCATCAGTATATGGCATTGAATATGCGGCAGGCAGCCCTCCGCTTTGCAGAGGAGCTGATCAATGAAGAACCGCTGGAACCTTCATGGTGGAAAGGGGTGGCCAGTGTCCACCTCTCCGAAAAAAACCATGAAAAAGCGTTGATGGCCATGATAGTTGTCCGTCAATTAACCCCCCTGACAACAGAAGAGAAAAAACTGGTGGCATCACTGAACCTGTTTCTCGATATTCCGATCCAGTCAGCCCAGGTCTATGAAGGACTGCCCCTGTCAGAGATGACACCTGGAGCCGTCAAAGCACTGGTTCACAGTTACCTGAAACTGGACGACATCAAAGCTGCGCAGAAGTGGCTTGAGTATGGTGTACAGCAATACACGGACAAGGACCTGCTGCATCTGAAGGCCAACCTGCACTTTGAGCAGGAACAGTTCGAGGCCGCCAGCAACAGTTACGAGCAGTTGGTCATGTCATACCCAGACATGGGACAGGCGTGGTTGATGTGGGGTTACTCTGCCTGGATGCATGAAGAACCAGTCACTGCCCGCAAGGCGCTCACCCAAGCAGGCACTTTCAACGAACAGAGGTCATTCGCCCGCGCAATCCTGAAACAGATGGACAACCATTGAAAAAACGACCGCTCTCATTCATGCTGTTTTTCATCATGGCAAGCCTGATTGGCACCAATAGCTTTGCCGAAAAAACGGTAACCGACCCCATCGGGCGCACAATGACGATTCCTGATCATCCCGTGCGGATTATTTCACTGGCTCCAAGCATCACCGAGATTATCTTTTCGCTGGAACAGCAACATCGACTGGTCGGCGCCACACGCTACAGCAATTATCCTGAAGCTGCTTCCAGATTGCCACGTGTTGGATCTTATATCCGGTTGGATCTCGAACGGATCCTCGCCCTGCGTCCCGACATGTGTATTGCGGTTAAGGACGGTAATCCCATCGTCGTCGTCCGGCGGCTGATGGAGCTGGGTATTCCGGTTTATGCAGTGGACCCCCATAATGTCACAGCGGTGATGGAGACCGTTCAGGCAATCGGGGAACTGCTCGATGCCGGTCAGACAAGCCGCAGACTGCTGGATCAGATGCAGGGCCGAATCGACAGGGTTCAAAGCCGGGTTGCCTCCGTCAGCAAAAAACCACGCGTGTTCCTGCAAATCGGCATTTCTCCGATGGTTTCGGTTGGACCGAACACCCTGGCAGATGAAATGATAACCCTGGCTGGCGGCAGGAACGTGGTTGAAGGTGAAAACCAGTATCCGGTGTTCTCAAAAGAGCAGATTCTCGGGCTGGCACCAGACATCTATATTATCACCTCCATGGCCCGGGAGAAAATTTTTGAGGATATCAGGCAGGAGTGGCAACAGTGGCCGCAAATGCCGGCCGTCCGCAACAACCGGATCTATCTGATCAACTCGGACCTGACCGATCGCCCATCACCCCGCTTGCTGGATGGCCTGGAGTGTATCGCCGCCGCCATTCACCCGGACCGTTTTAACGTCAAGCAGTTCAATTGCAGGTAACCATGATTAAACGCATTGCACTCATCTCGATCATCCTGACAGCTGTTCTGCTGCTGACTATGCTGTTGGGGATATCCGTCGGATCATCCGACCGGAATATGATGCACACGCTGAATGCAATCATACACCCGGAACGGGAGCCGGTTCTATCGGCCATCGTATACAAGATCCGGTTTCCAAGAGTGTTGCTGGCTGTCATTGCTGGAGCGGTTCTCTCACTGGGCGGCGTTGTCTTCCAGTCTATCCTGCGAAATCCATTGGCAGAACCATACATCCTTGGAATTTCCGGTGGGGCCGCCATCGGCGCTATTCTCGGTATTATCATGGGGTTCGCACGATTTCCCGGCGTCGGCTTCACCGCATTTGCCGGCAGTATCCTCAGCCTGATACTGATTCTCTACCTGTCGAGCGGGCAGACACTTTTTCAGAAAGACCGGTTGCTGCTCTCCGGCGTGATGGTCAACGCTTTCTGCTCAGCTGTGATCATGTTCCTGGTTTCCATCACCCGGGACGCCCGCCTGCACAATATCATGTTCTGGCTAATGGGGGACTTCTCAGCCATCAACACAGTGCAGGCCTCCCTGCTACTGGTCATGCTTATCCCCTGCTTCATCCTGATTTTTTTCCTGTCTCATACCCTGAATCTGCTGAGCATGGGCAAGGAGAGCGCCCAGTCAGCTGGAATCCAGACCCGGGTAATCGTATTGGTACAGCTCGTAACCACCTCGTTTATGGTAAGCTTGGTGGTCGGTTATTGTGGGCTGCTGGGATTTGTCGGACTCGTGGTACCACATCTGATGAGAATTCGACTGGGTCCTGACCACCGGGTCCTGATTCCAGCCTGTATTCTGGGTGGCGGCTCTTACATGGTCCTCTGCGATATCCTCGCACGCACCCTGCCGGAACAGGGTGAAATGCCCACCGGTGTCATCACGGCATTGATCGGTGCCCCCCTGTTTATCTATTTTTTGAAGAGGGCGAAATCATGAAAACCGCCATCGAGGTCAACAACCTGACTTGTCGTTACGACCACCGGGCCGTCGTGGACAGGATCTCCTTTTCTGTCAGAGAGGGTGAGTTCTTTATCATCATTGGTCCAAACGGATCCGGGAAGTCTACCCTGATGAACACCGTTGCCGGCCTGTCTCCTTCTTCCGGCGGGGATGTTCTGATCAGAAACCGGCCACTGGCGGACTACCCGCGAAAGGTTCTGGCCCGCACTGTTGCCGTTGTGCGCCAGCAAGCCAGCATAGACTTTCCCTTTACCGTACGCGAAATCGTAATGATGGGGCGGACGCCACACCAGGGTCTGCTTGGACTGGAGAACAGCATAGACCAGGCTGCTGTCGATGAGGCGCTGTTGTTCACAGATCTGCAGGACCTGGCCAATCGGAACATCCACCAACTCAGTGGAGGAGAGTGCCAGCGTGTCTTCATCGCACGAGCCATCTGTCAGGATCCGCAAATCATGTTACTGGACGAACCAACAGCCGCCTTGGACCTTGCCCACCAGACCCGTATTATGGACCTGATGGAAAAACTGAAAGTGGAAAAAGGGACAACCATTGTGATGATTTCCCATGATATCAACCTGGCCTCACTGTACGCTGATACTCTTCTGTTGGTAAAAGGGGGACAAACGGTCAAACAAGGTACCCCGGACACAGTCCTGACCTATGATATACTGGAGGATGCCTACGAATGTCACCTGCTGATGGATATCAGCCCGGTAAAATCACGTCCTCGAGTAACGCTGGTACCGGACTCCTATCTCAGAGGCATCACTGAAAAAGAAGCGAATCACGGAGCGGATTGAGCTAAAAATTGATTCTTGAGCCAAATGTCACTCATCCCAACCAATTCTGAACCGTTCCTCCACGAACGCCAGTCCAATCATCCCTCTGCCCATACGAGTGGAAACCCACGCTATTATGATCACTCTTGCCATCGCCTTTAAATATTATCCTTTACTTTTCCACCTGATTTAGTCAGCATTGCGATTGGAACTGGAATTGCAGTAATACTCCGGTTAATGATTCAATTTTCTGGGCACCTCCCGCTATTTAGATGGTTTTGAACCCTGGAATGAAATAAACCAAATGCAACGATATATCATCAAGCGTTTTCTTTTTGGCCTCCTGACGATTTTTTCCACCATTACTGTTGTGTTTTTTGTAATGCGGGGTTTAAATCCAGCGGACCCAACAGCAATCATGTTGCCGCCTGACGCTACCCCTGAACTGCAGCAGCGGCTGAAAGTCAAATTCGGCCTGGATAAGCCGTTGATCCAGCAATACGGCATCTATCTCAAAAACGGGATTGTCGGCGATTTCGGCGAGTCCTTCCGTTACAGCGAGCCGGCTCTGGATCTTGTCGTCGAGAGGATACCGGCAACGCTGCAGCTGACAGTCAGCTCCCTGTTTTTCTCTGTTCTGATCGGCATGATCGTTGGCATTACATCCGGGGTCAAACGGGACAGCCTCTTTGACCGAGTAGGCAGGCAACTCTCGCTGATAGGAATGGCAGTACCCTCTTTTGCCATCGCCCTCTTCTTTATCCTGACCTTCGGGGTAATGTGGCGCATATTTCCGATATCAGGACGGGGGGGACTCGATCACTTTGTCCTGCCGGTGGTCTCCATGTCCTTGTACGGGATCGCCGCGTTCATACGACTGAGCCGCTCCTCGATGATCGAGGTATTGAAGAGTGAGTATGTCGTCATGGCCCATATCAAAGGGGTCCCGAAAATCAAGATAATACTGGTGCACGCATTGAAAAACGGCTGTATTCCCGTGATAACCATCCTTGGACTTGTCATACCCGGATTGGTCATGGGATCGGTTGTGATCGAAACCATTTTCTCCTGGCCCGGAGTGGGAAACCTGGTGATGGTCTCCATCTTTGCAAGGGATTATCCGGTGGTACAAGTCATCGTCATTTTTATTTCCATCCTGATTGTCATGTCCAACCTGATGGTGGACATTCTATACGCATATCTTGACCCGAGAATCCGCTATCAATAGACCAGAGGTATCCAAGCGGATTGGTTGACCCTAACATTATTAAATAAGAAACATGCCTGAATCATCAATGGATACACTGGAAGCAGAAGGCAGTGTCGAAGCCAAAAGCAGGGCTCGGAACAGAATCCCCTATATCGGATTGGGCTTTATCTCTATTTTTCTGTTTGTCGTTATATTTGGACAATGGGTTGCCCCATATGATTATGACTACTGGGACATGGCCAATATCACACAACCGCCAGTCTGGCTGGAAGGTGGATCCTGGGAGCATATACTTGGCACCGATCCCCTGGGCAGGGATGTGCTCAGCCGTATTATTCACGGATCCCGGTATTCACTGGCCATTGCGCTCTCCTGTATTGCCGTCTATGGCACCATCGGTATTATCCTGGGGCTGATCTCAGGTTTCCTGGGGGGAAATGTCGACATGGGGATCATGCGGCTTTGTGATCTCTGGATGGGTCTGCCGCCAATTATCACGGCCATCCTGGTCGTATCGGTCATGGGACCGTCATCACTCGCGATTATTGTATACATCGGACTTTCAGGATGGCCTGGCTATACCCGGATTGTCCGGGGGGAAACCATGAGCCTTGCCCAGAACGATTTCATCCGGCTGGCGCGGGTGGCTGGCTGCAGCAAATTTCGAATCATCACCTCCCATATTTTCCCGAACATTGTAAACACACTGACCATCCTGATCACGCTGGATATCGGCGGCCTGATTATTCTCACCGCCACATTGAGCTTTCTGGGACTGGGGACGCAACCCCCATCACCGGACTGGGGTCTGATGATGAATGAGGGCCGACAGTATATCACCTATGCCTGGTGGCTGATCGTATTCCCAGGTGTTGCCATTATGTTTGCCGTACTCGGTTTTAATCTCGTCGGGGATTGGCTGAGAGACGTTCTCGATCCAAAGCAGAAACTCAGATAAGCCTGAAAAAAAATATGCAAACCAGCGAAAATATTCTGGAATTGAAAGGCGTCAAGACCTATTTCTCCACCACAAAAGGCGTTGTAAAGGCTGTTGATGATATTTCTTTTTCCATCGGACGCGGCGAAATCGTCGGATTGGTCGGCGAGTCCGGCAGCGGAAAGAGCATGACCAGTCTCTCCATCATGGGACTGGTACCTCAACCTGCCGGTAAGACAGTCGCAGGGGAAATCCTGTTCCACGGTGAAGATCTCTTGAAAAAAAACGATGAACAGATGCGGCAGATTCGAGGAGACAAAATATCCATGATTCTGCAAGACCCCATGGTCTCCCTGAACCAGATTCTATCGGTCAAGTACCAGATCGGCGAAGTCTTTCGGTATCACGATAAAAGCATTCTTGGTTCCCTGAAAGAGATGTGCATCGGGGTTCTCAAAAAAGTCAAGGTCCCGTCCCCTGAATTGCGGGTTAACGACTACCCGTTTCAATTCAGTGGTGGAATGTGCCAGCGAACTATTATCGGGATGGGTATCGCAAACGGACCGGATCTGTTGATCGCTGACGAACCGACAACCGCTCTGGACGTGACCATACAGGCCCAGGTGCTGCAGCTGATGAAGCAGGTTCAGGAAGAGACAAATGCCGCTATTCTGATGATTACCCATGATTTGGGCACGGTTGCACAATTGTGCACCCGCGTACTGGTCATGTACGCTGGACGGATCATCGAAAAGGCACCGGTGAATACATTTTACAAGAATCCGTCTCATCCGTATGCCATCGGATTGATTAAATCGGTGCCGGTTCTGGGACGCAAAAGCGATCGTCTTTATTCCATTGAAGGACAGCCTCCGAACCTGCTCAACCCACCCACAGGCTGCCGATTTGCTGCCAGGTGCGAGCAGGCAATGCCAATCTGCACACAAGAGTATCCACCAGAGGTTTCCCTGGAAGCCGACCATCAGGTATCATGCTGGCTTTTTGCCGAAAAGGGAGAACAGTAGAATGACAAAAGAGATCAGTATCGAAGTTAAAGGCCTGTCCAAGCATTTCCCGGTCACATCAGGGGTGATTTTTTCCAAAACTGTTGGTGTCGTCAAGGCGGTGGATAACATCAGTTTCAGTATCAACCATGGTGAAACCCTGGGAATCGTTGGGGAATCCGGCTGCGGGAAGTCAACAACTGCGAACCTGGTTTTGGGACTGGATAAGCCAACCTCAGGACAGATCATCGTGCAAGGAGAGGATGTCGCCAAATTGAAAGGGGAAAGCCTTTTCAAGTTTCGCAGAAAGGTCCAGGCCGTTTTCCAGGATCCCTTCCGCTCGCTGAACCCCCGAAAGAAGATCAGGCATATAGTCAGCGAACCGCTGATGGTACACAAGGTTGGGTCGTCATGGCAGATTAAGCAGAAAGCGTTGGAACTGCTGGAACTGGTAGGCATCAATCCCCAGCGGGCAGACCTGTACCCCCACGAGTTCAGCGGAGGACAGCGGCAGCGGATCGCCATAGCCAGAGCGCTCTCGTTGAACCCCAGCATCATCATCCTGGACGAACCTGTTTCTGCTCTGGATGTTTCAATCCAGGCCCAGATCCTGAATCTGCTGATGGACCTGAGGGAGAAATTCTCGCTGACCTTTTTGATTATCTCTCACGATCTGGCGGTGGTGGAACATGTCAGTACCCATATCGGCGTCATGTACCTGGGACGAATCGTAGAGTTGTCACCTGCAGCAGAGCTGTATAAAAATCCGCTGCATCCCTATACCCGAGCGCTACTGGCAGCATCACCAGTGGCAGATCCGGATGTTAAACTGAAGGCCGTACTGGAGGGCGAGGTCCCCAGCCCGATGAACCCACCCACCGGCTGCACCTTTCATCCCCGCTGCCCCGACTGTAAGCCGGAATGCAAGTCCCGGGAGCACAAGATGCATGAGATCACACCAGGACATTTTGTCTCCTGCCTGAACTTCAGTAGTTAGACATCCAGCCAGCCAGGTTCTTCCTGAATCAGATCAATTGATTTTCAAACCGAGGGGAGTCGGATGCGGTATCGCATCCACTTTTCGAGTTAAAACGGGGATTTCCTGCGTAAGATCACCGGGGGCCTAAGCCCCCTTTGCAATATCAATTTGGCTTGTTTCTTTCTAAGGATCAACCTTCAATGCCAAAAGCCACTTGTCCAACACCTCAACTGCCGGTTGTCCCGGAGCTGCTGTAATGGAAACGATGATCACATCGTTACCTTTGTAAACTGTGAGACCTACCGTCACCAGCCCAAAGGAGCCACCATACTTCCAGGTTACCATGGCATAGGAAGCCTTCACACCATTCGCCAGAGTTATAATCTTGCCATCTCTCAGCTTGAAACGCTTGGATCCCTTCTGAGATGCTTTCAGACCTTTTTTAAACGCCTTAGCCGCACCTTCAAGAGCGGGTGTCTCATCTGTTTTAGGACCTACAGAAATAGTGATAACCGGAATGTTTGCTGAATGCTTGACCCGAACAACTTCACCTTTGGCCTGCAGGTCATCTTTCACTGTAAAAACAGATGCTGGCCATGCGAGTGAAAAACCAACCTTCTTATCCTGATAAAACCCATCCCTGGAGATGATATCCCCTTCCGGTTCCGGTGCATCCATTTTCTTGGCGGCCGGGGCACAGGATATAAGCAGTGTAACACCAACCAGAAGGCCTACAACCCAACTCATACGACGTAACATTCTCTCTCTCATAATTCCCTCTTCAAAGAGTGACAAAAAAGAACCTCTGGCATCCGCCCTGAGGTAAACAGAAAAACCGCTGCTATTCAGTCAGCGGTTGACGTAAACAGGTCTCGGGGTCACTATTCCGTATTGTTGACACACCATCGACATGCTCCGATTGAACACCATTCGTTGAACTCAGTCAACCATAACCTATAAACTGACTCCAGGCTCGTGTAAAACCGTTTCGATTCTATTTTACAGCAACTACTATACCAGAGTGCAATGGAGCGGAAATAGCTGAATTTCTGTATGAAAGTCATGTTATCGCTCGAAATTGTCAGGCCGAAAATGTCAAAATTAAATGCTTGTGTGACATTTGACTCTTTTCCAAGCGTAATTCAACATCCCGTTTTAGGATTCCAGCTGAAATAAACGAGTGATATCCAAAATGCTATCTGCTTCCTGAGGCTGTCAAACGTTATCAACAACAGATGCCCGCTAAATTCAAGCCATCCTCCCTGATTCTGATCCTTCCCGGGAGCAGTTGGTATTACCCTTGCAGAATATTTCCGTCGTATTCCGAGTAATCGACTAAACAAATAATCGACACACAACCATGATACATATCGAAGAGTCTTATCCAACATTGCAAGCAGTCACGGTCCTGATAGAGGGAAAACTAGATCGGCTGACCTTACCGACTCTGCAAGAGGTCTGCCAGCGGCACTTCGATTCGAATCCGAAAAGGACAGTGACCATTGAGATCCGCTCGCTGAGCGGCATCAGCATCGAAGGGAAGAACTATCTAAGGGAGATACAGGATAGGGTTTGCCTGAAAAATGTCCCTGAATTCTTGAGAATGGAGCTGGCAAGCGGCAGTAACGCACCCTATCCGGATTCGATTGTCAAGAAATAGCCACCAATTGCTTTTTAATCCCATGTTTTTTGATGCGTGATCGCAATGTACTGTAGTGCATTCCCAGCAGTTCGGCTGCTCCCCCCGACCCCCGTATTTTCCAGTTGGTTTTATTTAACGCCCAGATAATGTGCTGCTGTTCCACCTCTGCCATAGTAACAGCACCATCTCTTTCAGGCGAAAGTGACTCTCTGGCTTCCAGCTCCGGAATGTGAAACCGATCCTCACAACTCATCACCACGGCCCGTTCCATTATATTTTCCAGTTCCCGCACGTTCCCGGGCCAGTGGTAGCTTTTCAGCATCTTCATATCCGCTTCCGAAATCTGAGTAAAGGGCTTACCCGTTTTCATGGCAAACTTTCTCAGAAAGTAGAGTGCCAGCAACGGGATATCCTCCGACCGCTTTCTTAAGGGTGGAACCTTGATGGGAAAGACATTCAACCGGTAGTAGAGGTCTTCTCGAAACTGTCCCGACTTCACCAGGGCTTTCAGGTCCTGGTTGGTGGCCGCAATCAGGCGAAAATCCGATTTCAGGGTCTTGGTCCCGCCGACCCTCTCAAAATCTTTTGTTTGCAATACCCGCAGCAGTCGAACCTGAACCTCCATGGGGATATCTCCTATTTCATCCAGGAACAACGTGCCCCCATCAGCCAGTTCAAATCGACCAATGCGGCGCTCATTTGCCCCGGTAAAGGCCCCTTTCTCATGGCCAAAGAGCTCGCTGGCAATCAGGGTCTCGGAGAAGGCGCTGCAGTTAACACAGATAAACGGTTTGTCCCTGCGGGGACTATTGTCCAGAATAATGCCGGAAACCACCTCCTTTCCAACCCCGGTTTCCCCCATAATCAGGACAGTGGTATCCGCCTCAGCCACCTGCCGGACCTTGTCCAGCATGTTCAAAATCAATCGGCTTTTTCCAACGAAGTTGTCATACTGCATGCTCTCCAGGTGCTGTTCGCGATAGTACTGTTTTTCTTCTCCCATCTTCCGGTTCAGACGCTGAATTTCATCATAGGCTTCGGCATTATCCATAGCGATGGCTGTCAACGCTGCAAAATAGGTGAAGGTTGGCAGATCTGACTCCTTAAAGGCAGAGTGCAGAAACCGGTTGTCGTTATACAACACGCCGACAATCCGATCCTGGATCATCATAGGTACACAGATACAGGAGCGGACTTTGCCAAAGGATGTGTAACTCTCCGGATCTTCAATGGCGACCTTACGAATGATCCCCTTTGCAGATGCAAACACCTCCCGGATTAAAGTCATATTCGGCCCAAAATCCGGGCGGTTGATGTCCTCAGGTGTCAGATTCTTGGCTGCACGAAACGTAAATTCAACCGGAGAGAAACCGGGCTTGACCAGGAAAATTGCCCCCCGTTCAGCCCCGGCAATCCGTGTAACCGTCGAAATAATGTACCGTGCGAGCTCCCGTTTGCTACGAATGGTCACCACATCCTGCCCCAGCTTCAGGATCTCTTCCAGCAGATTATCCCGATGCTGCGTCGAACTCACCAGTGGCTTCAGATCCTCCGGAAATTCCAACTCGCTGAACCGATCGTATAAGTCTGCCGCTTTCCGGGCGGCTTCACGAGCCTCTGACTCCCTGTTCATCTCCAGGAGTTGTCGCGCCCTTTCAAGCTGCGTTCGAGCAACTTCCGCCACAATTCCCGACTCCCTGAGTGAGGTCTCGGATCGATCCAGAAGGTCCAGCACCATCTCGGGGGATTCCCCCTTTTGTTTCGCTAACAAGGCCTTGAAGCGAAGCCCAATTCCCCGGTAAAGAATCTGTTCCCCATTGACAGCCGACTCAAGTTCCTCCTGCAAAGACAGACCCTCAATGGCTGGGTAAATCCCCATTTCAGCATCCCAGCAAAGATACAACAGGTAGATATTGATGGTTCGCGGAATCCCCGCACTCTCCAGAATATTAAAATAATCCCGAAGAACGGCGATGGAGGCATTGTTCTCCCCTTTCATGTAATACACAAAGGCCAGCAGGAGGGTAATTTCAGCCTTAAGGCGCTCATCATACTTCGGCAATTCATCATCCTTTGTGGAGAGGAGGGAGTCGTAAACCTCATCGACTCTTCCAATCATGGTCATGATCTGACCGATGCTGCATACGGCATATCCGGCAATATTGTATCGACCGATCTCCATAGCATGGCTGTATATCGCATCCAGCATCCCCAGTCCATGGGACACCTGTCCAATAATGGCATAGGAGTGGGCGACGGTCGTCGCGGCATAAAGCGGAAACATACCCCTTGGGAAGGTATCCACATCCTGAACCGAGTGCTCATAAATCTCGATCGTCCGGTGGAAATTTCCCTGCCAGTAGGACATGAACGCGCTGATGGTGGTGATAGGTTTGATAAAACGGGGGTCCTCAATCTTCTTTGCTTTAAGCCAGGCTTCATCAGACGTTTGAATCGCCAGCTTTTGCTCACCTCTCTGCCACTGGTTGATGGCCAGATGCATTTTCATCAAGGTCTGAAAAGCCAGATGTCTGATACGTATAGCCTTTTCCAGTGCATTTTCGATAATGGTCGTGGCCCAGTCACTGTCCTGTCTGGCAACCAGAATATTCAGAAACTTGTTGACCGTTTCGATATAAAGCAGCCTTGACTCATCATCCTCTTCAGACTGAAGATCCTTGATAACCTTTGTATAGCAGGCAATGGCTGAAACAAAATTCGCGGATCTCCCGTAAGCGTCCCCCGCTACCGCCAACCAACGACACCCTTCCCTGTCGTTACTGATGGTCAGCAGATGACGGGAAAGCTCCATCTGACGGGTCGAATCATCAGAGATATCGCTCTTCAGCAGTTCAATAATGCTTTCCCGATTCGCCTCCCTTTCCTCTTCAGGCAGACCCTGTTCGATTTCCAGGCGTGCACCTTCATTTTTGAATCGGTAGATACCCGACTCAACCTCTTCCAGCAGGCCCTCATGAATGGTGTAGTTAATCTTCTTCAGCAGTTCCGTCGCCTTCGACGAGGTCAATTCAAGCAGCCAGTCCAGGGAAAACTCCCCCTTAAAACAGGCCATGATCTCCAACAACTTTTTTTCTGACATGGTTTTGTATAGTTCCCAATGAGATGAATCCCTGAAACAGGGCCGGTCTGATTGTCGGTAAATTCATCAAAACGTAACATTCCTGCCTGAAGCCTGTAAAGTTACTTGTGCGATATTTCACCTTTTCGATGTTATATGGCTCCTCCTCCCTACGAGAAAACGCAACCGATTATCAATACCGGCTCCTGGATGTTTGCTCCGGATGTTGATTTATATAAACCTTATTCATTTTAGACATAGATCCATGATACCCTGCCGGCTATAATAACCGGAGACGCAAATAGTCAAAAATAGCGACCAGTCAGGTCCCGAATCCCTTTGAAACGGTCAAAGCCTGTGCAACACGTATCTGGTATGAAAGTAATTAAACACAGAAAGGAATCTTAATGTCGAACCCATTGAACCTTGATATTTTTTTCCACCCAAAATCCATCGCCGTTGTTGGCACCCCCAGCGAGACCCCGAAGGGGAAGTGGCCTGGCATGTATGGTTGTATTGTTGAAAACGGCTACACCGGAACCCTTTATCCCATCAACCCAAAGGCTACCGAGGTTGGCAGCAGGAAAGCCTATCCGAACCTGACCTCGCTCCCCGTAGTAGCGGACCTGGTAATTCTCTCCGTTCCGGCTCCCTTCGTTCCTGATATCCTGAGGGAGTGTGCCGCCACTGGTCACAAAAACATCCATATTTTTACCGCTGGATTTAAGGAGACAGGCGAGCCGGAAGGGCTCCAACTGCAGGAAGAGATCGAAACCATCGCTCGTGAGCACGAGCTTCGAGTTATCGGCCCCAACTGCATGGGAGTGTTCGTCCCCAAAATAAAAATGGCCACCTGGGTCGACCCACCGGACGCCATCGGCCGGGTGGCTTTTCTGAGCCAGAGCGGCGGACATGCCCAGGACTTCACCAATTATGGAGCCAAGCTTGGCCTTGGATACAGTAAGGTCGTCAGCTACGGAAACGCGTTGACCCTGGACGCGCCCGATTTTCTTGAGTATCTGGCAGAGGATCCTGACACCGATATCATCGCCATGTACCTTGAAGGGGCGTCTGATGGAAGAAGGCTACTGGAGACAGTCAGGAAGGTGAATCAGCTTAAGCCTGTGGTGATTCTAAAGGCCGGCCTGACAGAATCAGGCACAAGGGCCGTGGCATCGCATACCGGATCACTGGCTGGTAAAACCCATATCTGGGATGCTTTTTTCAGGCAGACCGGTGCTATTCAGGTGCAATCCCTTCAGGAAATGGCACACACGGTTCTTGCACTGCAGCACTTTAAAACCGCTGAGGGAAATGGGGTCGCGGTATTGGGCGTTGGTGGTGGTGTCGGCGTGGAAGCTGCGGATGCCTGCAGTCGTGCTGGTTTGGGTCTGCCTGACCTGTCAGACTCAGTCCGCCAGAAATTGCGGGAGTATGTCGGCCCAGCGGGCAACATGATCCGCAACCCCATAGATGCCTTTGTTATCCTGCTGGATTTCGGATTGCTGAGCAAAACCCTGGATATCATCAGCGCCGAGGCGTGTTTTGACATGTTCATCCTCTCAATTCACCTGGACTGGTTATTTGATATCGACGCAGGTGCTCATCTCCCGCGGATGACTGAGTACCTGATCAAAACCGCTCATCGGCATTTGAATGGTAAGCCGCTAGCTGTCTGCTGGCGAACCTTGAGGCAGAATCCTAAAATTGAGAAGCAGGGGCTGCAGTTTGAAAAGGCGTTGCTGGCAGCAGGCATACCGGTATACAGGGACCTGAACCAGACCGCTGGCGCTCTGTCCAGGTTTACTGCTTATCACCAGCTGAAGAAACAGCTCTGCAACTAAGGGTCGGCTTAACTCCCGCTGATGCCAGCTGAGCTGAATGTAGCCATCTCGTTGTAGATATGAATGGCTGCCTCGATCACCGGCATGGCCATGGCAGCGCCGGTCCCTTCACCCAGTCTGAATTCCAGGTCAAGGATCGGTTGAACATCGAAAAGTTTGAAGAAGGTCTGGTGTCCAACTTCCTGTGAAAGATGGCTGAAGAAAAGGTAGTCCTTCACCGCCGGGTTCATCCGGCAGGCGACCATGGCTCCCGCCGACGAAATAAATCCGTCCACCACCACCGGTATCTTGCGGGCTGCCGCTCCCAGGATCAGGCCGCAAATCCCGGCTATTTCCAGGCCACCCACTGCAGCTAGAGCATCCAGCGGTGTTTGCAGGCATTCCCGATTCACTTCCAATGATTTTTTAATGATATCGATCTTGTGTTTGAGAACGGTATCATCCACCCCGGTCCCCCTCCCTGTCACTTCTTCAACCGGACAGGGCAGCAGAGAGGCAAACAGGGCGGCTGAAGGGGTTGTATTGGCAATTCCCATCTCCCCGGTCCCCAACAGGGTATATCCTTCATTCGCCGCTTTATCCGCCAGTTCAGCGCCTGCCAGCAGGGCTTTTTCAGCTTCAGCAACCTCCATTGCAGGGCCTGTCGCCATATTCGCAGTACCTGACCTCACGCTGCAGTCAATCAGTCCCGCCCGTCTTTCAACCGGCCAGTCCACCCCCATATCCACCACAGCCAGGTCGGCTCCGACGTGACGGGCCAGAACATTGATGGCCGCTCCACCGGAAAGCATATTCATCACCATCTGCTGTGTGACGACTTTAGGGAAGGCAGAGACCCCTTCATCCGCTACTCCGTGGTCAGCGCCAAAGGTAAAGATCTTTTTCTTTCCGGTCCGGGGACGATCCGTCCCGGTCATCAGGCAGTACCTCATGGCGATTTGCTCTAGTTTTCCGAGGCTGCCGGGGGGTTTAGTCAGATCATTGAGGTGATCTTCAACAGATGGCCGGATAGTTTGGTCAACTGATTGAATACAGTTCATCAGGTGTTGTAGTTGCTGGTTCATTTGATATCAGACTTAATGATTACAGGAAGTCCGCTAACCATTAAAATGACATGATCAGCAATTTCAGCAACACGCTGGTTCAGGCGACCTGCCTGATCCCGGAACTCACGTGCCATATCATTCATGGGTACTATTCCCATCCCCACTTCGTTTGTCACCAGAACAACGGAGCAGGGGGGACGTTTCAGGAGTTCAAGCAGGGCATCCACTTCCTGCGCTAATAAGCTGCCGGATTCATCTCGGACCTGCATATTACCCAGCCAGACGGTCAGGCAGTCGATAATGATCAGTTCTGTGGTACCAGACAGCGGTCTGATGGCATCCGCCAGATGGACTGGCGCCTCTATGGTTCGAAAGTGGTCTCCCCGCTCTTCACGATGCCGTTCAATCCGCTGCTTCATTTCATCGTCTATCGCTTCAGCCGTAGCAATAAACGTATTTTCAAGGGAAGGATCCGCCAGGGTCAGCGCATAACCGCTTTTACCGCTGCGAGCCCCACCCGTTACAAGGGTTACCTTAGCCATCTATACAAAGCTCCCAATCAGAAGGATCGCTGATTCAGCCAGCACACAACAGGCGCCGAGCAGATCGCCGGTCACTCCGCCAATGCGGACCTGTGCAAAACGTCCCAGCAGAAGGCTGAAACCCCACCCGCCGCACAGTACCAGGACGCCAGGCCATTCCAGCAAAAAGAACACTATAAGGCCCGCTGGCAGAAAGTTGGCCAGCCAGTGCCGCCATGTAGCTCCTTTGACAAAAGCTGAGGCTGTTCCGGACTCGCGGGCGTAAGGTAACCTGACTGCCAGATCCACCATCAGAACACGGGATATCACAAATGCGGCTATCAACCAGACACCCCTGCCGGTTTCCAATAATCTCACCAGAAATACCCAATTCCCCAGCAGGATCAGAACCAGAGAAAGTACACCGAAGGTCCCCAGTTGTGAATCCTTCATAATCTCCAGAATTCTACCTCGCTCGTGTCCCCCCCAAAAGCCATCGGCACAATCCGCCAGGCCGTCCAGATGCAATCCCCGGGTCAGGAAAACAGCTGCGCCAAGAACCAGAAAGGCTGCCACTTCCAATCCCTCATGCCCTATCGTGTCCACCCAAAGCCAAGTCCCCCCGTATAAAACAGCACCCAGCAGCAGGCCAACCCAGACAAAACCGTAGAGTGCCCTTGAAAAATCAGGGGCATTCTTTCCAGGCACGGGCAGTATGGTCAACGTACGCAAGGCCGTAATCAATCCTTTCAACATGCTGTTTCCTGACGGCGGGCAAATTAATGGAAATCGTGGCAAAAAAGGGATATCAAAACAGAGCCAATTGAGAAGGAAGACAGTGGGAGCAGCCCTGATAAACCGCTACTATCCGGATTACAGTTTCCAGCAGCCTGACAGTTTGTGTCAAGGGATATTGGCCCTTATGGTCGATCCGGCTAATATCCCCTGAAAAACCGATTTCTACTTTTCATGATGACTGCAGACTGATAAAATAGATATGACAGTAAGAAGAGAGCCAGCATACAAGAAAAATCCAAACAGCTTCAACCAAGCCGATGCAATGGAGCAGCAACCCAATGAAAATACTTCTAATCGTAGCACATGGCAGCCGCCAGGAGTTTGCAAATCAGCATTTAAAACGTTTGACAGCTGATATCGGAGCCGGTGTAGAAGGGCGATTTGACAAAGTGCAGTGTGCCTTTTTGCAGTTCAACGGACCATTTGTGATCGACACCATAGCCGAACTGGTTGCAGAAGGTGCTACCCAGATCGTACTCTTCCCCTATTTCCTGTCCGAGGGTAGCCATGTGACTTCCGATATTCCTGAACTCGTCAAGGAGGCGAAACGGCTTTATGCTGGTGTGACCTTTGAAGTAGCGCCAATGTTGGGAGAGATACAGGGATTGAAAGATCTGATTCTGGGCGTTCTATAAAAATGAAAACTGGATTCCCCTGCTCCGTTTTCAGAGATCAGAACTATTTATCTGCCGAGCTTCCCGTGGGACCAGGACACCTGATGGTCTGTCGCTGGCGGGAATCAGGAAAGTGAAGATGGCCCCCCCTTCGGGGTTGTTTTCAGCCCAGATTTTCCCCTGGTGTCCCTCAATGATTTGTCGGCAAATCGCCAATCCCAGACCGGTACCGCCGGCTCCGGTCTTCGTTTTACTGCTTTGCACAAACCTGCTGAAAACAGCTTCCAGCTCATCTTCGGGAATACCGACCCCGGTATCGGTCACAGAGAGTTTGAGACCGGGGTTCGTGCCATCACCGTCAGCGACCGGTTGAAATTCCCCCGACGCCAGATCAATCACAACATTTCCAGAGTCCGAAGTGAACTTGAGGGAATTTGAAAGCAGGTTGGTAACAACCTGTCCAATACGGAGTTTGTCACACACCACCAGCATGCGTTTGCCAGCCGTGTTGAATATCAATTCGATCCCCCGTTCTCTGGAAAGCTCCCTGACATCGTCCATGGCATTCTCAACAATCCGGACCAGATCGTGTTTACTCATCTGATAACTGAGACTGCCCGCTTCCAGCCTGGAAAGATCAAGCAGGTCATTGAGCAGCAGCGTCAGCCGACTGCCCGATTTATAAATCTGATTGAAATAGTGCAGCAGTTTATCAAGAGGGGCTGTCGTAATTTTCTTTATACCATATTTGGAATAGCTCAGGATCTGGTGCATGGGATTTCTGAGTTCATGGGAGATATTGGCCAGAAACTCGCTTTTGGCTTGATTGGCATTGTCCGCAGCGGTTTTGGCCTTTCGCAGGTTTTCCTCCGTCTCCTTTTGTGAGGTAATGTCCTGCCCGATACTGTTGATATACCTTAACTTACCATCGTCATCAAAATTCAGGTGCATCGTCCAGCCGATATGGCGAACAGTTCCATCGGACTGGTTCACCTGGCGGTTTTCAATCCGGGCACTCTCCTGCTTATTCCGGAGGCAGTCGTCAAGAACCCCCTGCGTCATCTGCAGATCTTCCGGATAAACAAAATCGGACCACTTTTTATTCAGGCACTCTTCCACAGGCAACCCAAATATGGTATTGGCTGTCGGATTGACGTACAACAACTGCCCTCTCTCATCAATCTGGGTCACCAAGTCCCGGGTTCCTTCCACCAGGTTGCGATACCGCGTCTCGCTCTCTGCCAGAATCCCTTCCAGAACCTTGCGATCCTCAATCTCTTCCACCAGTTTCCGGTTAATAGTCTGCAACTCCTCGGTTCGATCCGCGACTTTCTTTTCCAGGGCCTCCCGGGCTTTTTCCCGCTCTTCTTCCATCTGCAGACGGGCTAGTTCCGCTTCTTTGCGAGGGGTAATATCGGAGAAAACAGCAGCGACCTGATTCTCTTTCAACATATACGCGGCTACCTGAAAATAACCGCCAAAAACTGGAGCATATAATTCAAATATTTCACCACCCGGGTTATCAGCAATGCGGGGAAAAATAGTCAGCCACTCATCCGTGAAATCTTGAAAAACCTCTAGAATCGTTTTTCCGACAACTTCTTCGGCAGTCCTGGACATCAGTTTTTCCATAGCAGGATTAATCTTCAGGTAGCGCCAGTCATAGGCCTCACCTTTTTCATCAAATATCATCTCAACCAGTAAAAACCCGTTCAGCATACTGTTGAACAGCTTATCATACTGCTCCTCTCTCTCCTGTAGTTCCTTTTCAGCCTGCTTCCGTTTAGACTCAATGGCATCGGAATAAACGGCAATTTCGATAGCTGTTTTCAGATCCCGCTCATTGATTGGCTTCATAAGGTAGCCAAACGGTCGAATCTGACGGGCTCGCTTCAGAATTTCGTCATCAGCGTAGGCGGTGAGAAAAATAACAGGCAGATCCATTCGGTCTTGAACATTTCTGGCTGCGTCAATGCCGTCCATGTCACCTTTCAGCCGAATATCCATCAGCATCAGATCCGGTGCATCCTTCGCAACGCTCGCAATGGTCTCAAGGCCGGTTGCGACACAGTCGGTAACCTCGTAGCCGAGGCTCTCCAGTGTGATCTTCAGTTCCAGAGCGACGACCGCCTCGTCCTCAACAATTAGAATCCGAATTTTCTCCATAACCAGTGTTCCAACTTGAAATAGCGTGCGGTTCTCACTGTAATAAATCCCCAGCCCGGACAGGGCCTCCATGCTGGATCTTATTTAGACATATGTATCTAAAACTGTCAATCATCAGCGCAGGTTGGCCATATGATACAAGGGCAGGACAACCGGTTGACCCCCGGCTTGCAAACATAGTCGCAACCAATTACGCTGTATAAAGCGCCTGAGATATCACTTCCTGCCATTTGGAACGCTTTCACGCCTATAGAATCTTCTTTTTTTGTTTTACACCCGGGCCTATCAATTTTTCAGAAGGCGACTCTGGCACAACGATCAAAACAAACTATTGGAGTTCCCTTGAACGAAAAAATGTCCCATTTCCCCATCATATCAGCTATCCTGCTGACACAGTTTATCATGCCTTTCATGTTTTCCGGCATCACCGTCACCCTGCCGGTCATGGGCCAGGAATTTCAGGCCAGTGCTGTTTCCCTGGGGCTGGTGGAAATCGTATATCTGGGGGCTTCCGGGGCTTTTATGCTGCCTTTTGGCCGTCTGGCAGACCTGACGGACAAGCAGTTTATCTTCAAAATCGGCCTTCTGCTCAGTGCGTTAACCACACTTGGTTTGGGATTTGCCACCTCCATCGAAATGTTTATCGTGATGCGTCTTTTTCAGGGAGCAACCATTGCAATGACCGCTGCCACCAACATGGCCATTCTAGCAGATGTTTACCCGAAGGAGAAACTGGGGCGGCTATTGGGAATCTCACTTGGGAGTGTTTATGTCGGGCTTTCCACAGGCCCCTTCATCGCAGGCTTTATCACTGAAACACTTGGGTGGCGGTGGATTTATTACTTGATAGCCATCATCATGATATTTTCCTATGCCCAGAGCGTACGCGCCATGAAGGGGAGATGGAAACAACCCACCAGTCCCATCGACTGGAGTGGCAGTTTTCTGGCCATGGCTATCCTGACATTATGGATAACCGGCAGCTCAACCCTCGACAAAGGGATGACCGGACTGTCGTTGTTGGCAGCCGGCCTGGTTCTGGTGCCGGTTTTTGTCTGGGTGGAGAATCGTGCCCAAGCACCATTACTCGAATTCAGACTTTTCCGCATCCACCCCGTTTTTACCTGGGCTCTGCTGATTCAGCTTTTTACATACTCCGGTGCCTTCGGGATTACCTTCCTTCTTAGCCTTTACTTGCAAACCGTTCGCGAATTTTCTCCCCAGGCAACCGGAGTCGTGTTGATGGTATCACCCGTGGTGATGGCGATTATGTCACCGATTTTCGGACGTCTTGCCGACAAGTTCCGTCCCCAGATCCTGGCTGCCGGGGGCGCCTTCCTGATTTTTGCAGGCACCCTGATAGCGATAGGGATTTCAGCCACGACCCCCATTTTCATGCTGGGCGTTATTATGGCAGTTCAAGGCATGGGATTTGGCATGTTCTCTTCCCCTAATATGAAAATTATTATGACCGGCATCGACAAGGGGCATCTCAGCATGGCTTCTGCTCTGACGGCTCAGATGCGTTCGTTAGGAATGATTGTCAGTATGCTGTTGATCACCCTTTTCCTATCGCTGCTGATGGGAAAAGCAGCCATATCTGCCGAGACATCCGGCCACTATCTGTCTGTCATGCGATATTCGCTGGTGTCTCTGGCAATTCTGGGGGGCATTGCTATCTTGATGTCGTTCCGACAGCTTATGAGAAGCGGGGATTCAGGAGTGTAGTCCCGGTTTTTATCACTGTCCGGCCTGTTGGTAACAAGCCGGACAGGACGCAGATTCTTCCAGGGAGATGATCAGGCAAAAACCATGCGTGTACCGGACATATTCAGCAAAAACTGATCCGGCATTTCCGATTGGATTCGCACACTCGCATCCCGTCCCGTACAATGGGTAGGGACAATATAGCGGGGATTCAGCTCTTTCAGGGCTTTGGCTGTCGGCTCAATAATTCCCGCAAATTCGCCACCGGTCAGGTGAAATCCACCCATCACTGCGTAGAGTTCATTGACTCCTGTGACCTCCTTTGCGTAGTTCACCGTATTGACAATTCCCGCATGAGCACACCCAGAGAGGATCACCAGGCCCTTACCTTTGACATGGGCAACCAATGACGTGTCATCATTGATCGCATCCCATTTTTCCTCACCGTTTTCAAGGTATTGAAAAGAGGCAGCCCCCTTTTCGAAGTCGGACTTTCTTGGAACCTCTCCCAGAAAACAGAGCCCGCCGTCAAGCATGGGATAAGGATCTGCTGACTCTATCAGCTCGACGCCTGCTGCTGCTACCTGTTCTTTTTCCAGGATCGGCATGATAATTTTGAATTCGTCAGTAATCTTGATCACCCGCCCCTCTCTGAAAGCCGCAGGGTGAGCGACCATAGGAATTCCGGTTTTTCCGATGGCTCCCACAAGGGAGTCGAAGCCGCCCGTGTGATCGATGTGGCCGTGGGAAAGCGCCATCATCTCAACGGATGAAAGATCTGCGTTTATAGCCTTTGCGTTCTTATAGGCTCCAGATTTGGAAAACCCAAAGTCAAACAGGACTGTCCTGACACTGTCCCCGCTGGTGATCGATACCAACGCTGAAAATCCGTGCTCTGCTGTAATACTATTTGAAAATTCCAGGCCATTCAACGGCATGGCTCGCTGCACCACCTCATTTCCATCCTGAGAGGCCAGGTCGATATAGTTATCTTGCAGTGTTAGAATTTCAACCTTGTCCACTTCCTTTAACTCAATCGTTGTCATTTTCGTCTCCTATATTTCCATATATTTTGAGATTTTCTAATTTTAGAAAACCCTATGCAGGTGCACTCTTCCGGAAATCCGCTTTCCGCATTTCAAGCACCCGAATCGTGACAAACATGAACTGAAACTGATCATCTGAATCTGAACACCTCACCCATAACGCAAAAACCTGCCGGAATCAAGCAGTTATCAGTCAGAATATAAAGGCTTCTCACATTGGAAAGCTCTTTCCACCCCAGGACCTCCAAAAAAAGGCCCCGTTTGCGGAAGTACCCCCTTCCCTGATATACTCTACGAACAAGACCAGCCAACTTTCAGGCCGGCTACAGCTATAACAGCCCGGACACAGGAATTCTTTTCCGTATGAAACAGCTCATGTTCCTCCTTCTGCTGGCTACCTGTCTGGTCACGACAGCCAGCGGCAAAAGCAACTCCCTGCCATCAAACTATTTCACCATCACTCTATCGGAACGTGTCATCAAACAGGGACAGACAGTGACCGTATTTGTAACGTCGGCAAACCGCCTTAAGCAGGTGGAACTAGAAGCGCTGGGACAGAAACTGCCGATGTATCACATGTGGCATAAGGAAGAGCCCCACCTGTTCCGGGCCTTTGTGGGGATTCCAGCCAGAACCCGGCCTGGATCCTACCGGATTGTGGCTCGCGCTGTGGATATCAACCAGCAGCCACTCGCCATTCACGCCACGATAACAGTTGAAGACGCCCGCTTCAAGATCCAGCAGATTACCCTTTCAAAAAAGAAAACCAAACTGCTGGATCATAAACAACTCCGGAAGGAGGGGCGTATTCTGAAAAAACATTTCCTGAAGAAGGATCGGAAAGTGTATTTTGCATCACCATTCCAACGACCGGCTGAAGGACGTACCAGCTCAGCATTCGGATTGCGTCGGCAATATAACGGGGATGCCATTTCCTCCTATCACAAGGGACTGGATATCGCGAATCGGACCGGAACGCCCATCCGCGCAGCAAACGGTGGGCAGGTGTCTCTGGCAGCTGTCTGGAAATCCCACGGCAAAACCGTTCTGATCAATCACGGCCATGGAATCGTGACCGTCTATATACACATGGACAAAATACTGGTGAAAACAGGAGAGTGGGTCAAGCGGGGACAGACAATAGGCAGGATCGGTTCAACCGGAATTGCCAGCGGTCCCCACCTCCACTTCGGCCTCAGCATCAATGACATTCGCATCAACCCCGATCAGTGGATCAAGAACCGCGTCAGGCTTCACTTCTAATCCCTGTTACCGGATTACCGGGACTACTTCACAAAAGTGAGCACCTCATTCTTCAGCCAGTCAGTCCAGGCCTCCAGTCCATCGCCACTCTTGGCTGAGATCTCAAAGATCTTGATATTGGAGTTCAACTTCTTCGCCCGTTCCTTGACCGCCTCCATATCAAAATCAGATAGTGAAAGGTAGTCCGTCTTTGTCACAATCAACACATCACAAATTGAAAACATCAATGGATACTTCAACGGCTTGTCATCACCCTCCGGCACGCTAAGTAGCATGGCGTTCAGGACAGCCCCTGTATCAAATTCCGCCGGACAGACCAGGTTCCCGACATTCTCAATAATAATCAAGTCCAGGCCTTTGACGTCCATCGCCCCCAACCCCTGCTCCACCATATTGGCATCCAGATGACAGAAACCGCCCGTGCGAAGCTGAATGGCCGGAATGCCTTGGGCAACCATTTTCTCAGCATCGACTTTGGAGTCAATATCCGCCTCCATTACACCCACCTTGATCTCATCCTTGATCATCCCGATACTCTTCATCAACAGGGTGGTTTTCCCTGCTCCCGGAGAGGACATCAGGTTCATCAGTAAAGTCTTCTCCGCTTTCAACTGACTTCTCAGGCCATCCGCTTTTTTTTCGTTGTCTGCTCGAATATCCTCTTTAACTTCAATCAATCTGACTTCATCCATTAGATAACCTCCATATCCTTAATGTAATAATCTTTTCCGGAAACAAGCGTATAGTCCTTACTGTCGCAGTTACCGCACTGTATCTCCTTCATCGCCTTCACATCAACCTGAAACGACTCACCACAACCATTGCAATGCATGACCACCGGCACCCGTTCGATCACCAGCTTGGCGCCTTCGGCCACACTATCCTTGGCCAGGTAGTCGAAATAGTGCTGTATCCACTCATTTTCCAGGTCACTAAGCTCTCCAACCCTCAGGTTTACACTGACAACCTTCTGGACATTGTTCCGCTGGGCGTGAGAGACGATAATATCCAGAATTTTTTCCGTTACCGGGAGTTCATGCATTCAGGGCTCCTGTGTTATTTTATTGTAACTGTTCACCACATTTCCAGAGTCAAGGGTATACCGCCACCGCTCTGGGCGGGAACCGGACCTGTAGATAATGATCAGATCAGTCCGCCACCATCACAGACGATCATTGTACCTGCACGGCTATCAAGTTATATGCCTATTATTTTAGTTCCCCGTATAGCATACCGTCAAGAATAATCGAGCATATGTTCCATTTTATCAGCTATCTATGAAACCGCTATCCTTTTGTTATTTAACAGTTGTAGAATCTTTCAAAAAACGAGCGGGCGTTCGAAAACTCTTGACGTTCCATGATCAAGTTTCATATAAAGAAGAGAAGCGCCGGTTTTTATCTCGAACCGCGACAAAAAATTTTCATCAGCGACCGGTGGTAAACAGACCGTTGATGAAGGATTTGCCCGGCAGGGACTTGCCGGCTTCCTAAAAACACCTCTATTGGAAAAGGAATTCAATGATATCCTCCATCGAAGAGAGCCCGCTGTACCGCATGGCCAATCCCCGAAGTATCGCCTTCTTCGGAGCTTCATCCAACATGGCTGCCATGGGCTCAATGCTCATGAATTCCACTCTGGAGGTGGGGTTTGAAGGTCCCATCTACCCAGTGCATCCCAGAGACGAAGTGATCCTGGGACATCAAGGCTACAAGTCTGTGGAAGATTTGCCGGAGGTCCCGGATCTGGTCGTCATCGTACTCCCAAGGAGAATAGTGGTTGAAACCCTCCGCGCCTGCGGTGAAAAAGGGATTCGGCAAGCCATTATCGTGTCCGGCGGGTTCAAAGAGGTCGGTGATGATGGTATCGAATCAGAAAAACAGCTGGCAGAGGTGGCTGATCAATATGGTATCCGCATATTGGGCCCCAACTGTCTGGGGGTTGCCAACCCTTATACAAACGTTTGCACAACACCGGCTTCCTTCGAAGGGGATCCGGGGTTCATCGGACTGGCCTCCCAGAGCGGCAGTTTTGTTATTCAGATGTATAATTACCTGGCCCGCAACAGCATTGGTTTCAGCACAGCCTTCAGCGTCGGCAATCAGCTGAACATTGACCTGGTTGACTGCCTGGAATATCTGGCAGTTTGCCCACACACCAAGGTTATTGCCCTGTATATTGAAAGTATCAACCGGGGGCAGGCATTCATCGAAGCCGCCCAACGCATCGTACCGCACAAGCCCATCGTCGCATTGTATGTGGGCGGTTCTGAAACCGGCCGCCGGGCGGCATTTTCACATACCGGATCCATGTCAGGTCCTGATCATATTTACGATGCTGTTTTTCGGCAGTGCGGCATCATTCGGGCTCACTCCATTACCGAAATGTTTGATGCCTGCTGGTTGCTGGGCAGCCTGCCAAAACCTGCGGGAAATAATATTGCCATCCTCAGCCATTCAGGCGGTCCAGGAGCCACTGCCGCTGATATTTGCGGCCGGGAAGGCTTGAATTTACCTTCGTTTACAGAGGTTACCCAGGAACGATTGTCACCTTATATTCCCAGTACCGGCAACGCGAACAATCCGGTGGACCTGACCTTCACCCGCGACATCCGGGATTTCTTCCTGAGCATCCCCCAGATCCTGATGGAAGATGACAATATCGACATCCTGCTGATCTACATTTTCATGCCGAGCAGTATGATGGCCAAGCGGATGCGAGATATGGGCATACCAGAGGAGAAGATAGCTGGAACCCAGGATCAGATGATTCAGTCCGCGGGAGAAATCGCCAGGGAGTTACGGGAGAAGTACGATAAGCCAATTCTCGCCTTTACCTTTCGCGGTATGGAGGAGGCCATCAACAAGGCATTTATCCAGAATGGCATTCCCGTTTTTCCCAACCCGGAAAGAGTCGCCCGCGCCCTGCGGGCGATGATATCTTACTATAAACAGGCGGAACAAAACCCAACACCTTGAATTGAGGAGAGATGATGACAGATAACGGACGAATTGCAGGTAAAACAGCTATCATCACTGGAGCCGCCAGCGGCATCGGAAAAGCAGCGGCCAACCTGTTTGCGAGGGAAGGGGCATCAGTTATCCTGGCGGATCTGAATGAGTCAGCCCTTCAGGAAATAGCTGCGAAAATTACCCAACAGGGCGGAACAGCAACAATTAAAAAAACGGATGTTTCCGCCGAGTCCGACATCAAAAGCCTCATCGTTTTTGCTCTGGAACAGTTCGGGCGGATAGATATTCTCTGCAACAATGCCGGGATCACCGGCGATTTTAAAGGAATCAACGATGATGATGCAGAGAACTGGCAGAAGGTTTATGCTGTTAATGTGATCGGCGCCATGGCAGCCATTAAGCATGTCGCTCCGCACATGATTGCCAATGGTGCCGGCGCTATTGTCAACACTGCATCGGTGGCCGGGATTCGCGCTGGTGCAGGAACCAACGCATACAGCGCCAGCAAGGCAGCCCTGATCAACTTCACTCAAACCGCGGCCTGTGACATGGGACAGTTCAACGTCCGCGTCAATGCCGTCTGCCCCGGCCTGACAGAAACCGGCATGACCAAGCCGGTGTTCGATATGGCCCGAGACGCCGGCAAGGAACAGAAGCTTGGCAGCCGTTGCGAGATGAAACGTTACGGAAAACCCGAAGAGATCGCCCAGGCCATCCTCTTCCTCGCCAGTGATGATGCCAGCTACATCACAGGACAGGCCCTGGCCGTGGACGGGGGAAATACTGCATCACTGAACCTGCCGGGAATGAAGTTCTGATTCAGGGAAACCATAAAAAACAGTTGCCCTCTTCAGCCTTACCCTGCCTCATGCCAGATCGTTGAGTACGGATCAACGAGTTCGGCCATACCTCTTATTTGACACGAATTCTGGCGGCGCCTATTTTTTCATTGCCCCTTTACCATATTTTTTCTAAACTTCGAAGGATGATAATCAGGGGGTATTAGTTGCCTCGCCGGGATTGGATGTATATGACCCGCTTGAGAGTATTGAACCACCGGTTATATCCGGGATCATTAACAAGAGAGGAAAGGATTATGTCTCAGTTCAACGAGAAGGTAATGAGTCTTTCAGATGCTGTCAGCCAGTTTGTGAAGGAAGGTGACGAGCTCATCATTGGGAATTATACCCTGTGTGCCTGTGCCGAATTGGTTTTCGAAGTGGTGCGGCAGCAGAAAAAGCATCTGACAGTTTATTCCCAGTCAGGAATTTTTGATGTGGAGGTGATGGTCGCAGCGGGAATTGTGGATCGGCTGGTCACCACCTACACAATGCGCTCCGGTGGAAAATCCGGTGGGTCGGCTGTGGAGAGGGCTCTGCAGGCAAGAACACTGCAATTGGAAGACTACACCAACTATAATTATAATGCCCGACTGATAGCCGGCATGCATGGCTTCAATTTCATGCAGGTATTCGAAGGGGTCATGGCAACAGATCTCTACCGGATCAGGGGTTTTATGGGAGATGACAAGTACCGGGTCATTGATTGCCCTTACACTGGCGATAAGATTTTGACAGTCCCGGCTTTAAATCCCGATGTCTGCATCATTCATGTTCCCCGGGCGGATAAATTTGGGAACGCCCAGTACTGGGGTGCCATGGGAAGTGTGATGGCTGCGGCACTGGCCAGCAAGCGAATCATAGTCTCCTGCGAAGAGATTGTTGAGCATGACGTGATACAGGCGAGTCCCCATCACACCATTATTCCTGCTTTCCGAACGGATGCGGTTGTTGAGGTTCCCTGGGGATCTCATCCAACCGAGGTGGTCGGGTACTACAATATGGACAGACTGGCTTACGGCATGTTCCAGGGAGCGGCTGCAACTGAAGACGGATTGAAGACCTGGCTGGATGAGTGGGTATACGGGTGCCCGGATCGAGGAGCCTATATGGATAAATACGTGGCAACATTCGGTTCAGAGACACTGGAAAATCTCAGGGCCAAGGACTACTATTCGACACCGGTCAATTACGGTTCCGCCTTTACCTCTCCCTGGAAGCATGATGGCACAGAACGGGGTATGGGAGTCACACTTGAGGAGTTGGAAACCATTATGGAAGAAAGGGGGCTATTTCATGACTGTTAAGTACACACTCAACGAACTGCTGATCATTGTCGCGGCCAGAGAAATACACAATGACGAGAATATCATCCTGGGGGTTGGCCTGCCGACTGTTTCAGGAGCCCTGGCCAAATCACTGCACGCACCCAATGCCAATCTGATGATGGAATCAGGGATTTTCGATTTTGAGCCCCTGGTCAGGCCCAATCATATCGCGGATGCCATGAGTTGTCGGGGGTTCTCTTGCTCCACTGATTTGTTCACCGCCTTTACCACCACTTACCGGGGATTTGTTGATGTCTGTTTTCTGGGTGTGGCACAGGTGGATAAATTCGGGAACCTGAACACCACCGTGATAGGAGACTATTTCAATCCAGACTTGCGTTTGCCCGGTTCCGGCGGGGCTGCGGATTTTATCAGTTATTCAAAGCGAACGGTCCTGACCATGCGTGGCGGCAATTTTGTGAACAAACTGGACTATTTTACCTCTCCCGGTTACCTGGAGGGTGGCAGCGCTCGTGATGACAGTGGATTGTTCCCTAAGGGGTCAGGGCCGTCCATGTTGATTTCACAAAAGGGGATTTTCCGGTTTCACCCAGAAACCAAGGAGATTTATCTATCCGAGATACACCCAGGGATAGCGGTGGATGATGTCAAAAAGGATGTGCCGTGGGATCTGATGATAGATGACAATCTGAAAATTACAGAACCGCCAAGCGCGAAAGAGGTGGCCTTCATCCGAAAATTCGCACCCACTGAATCTGCCGGAAATGCGCTGGCCATAGAACTTGCGACAGCCAACATCATGAAAAAGATGGCCGCCCGTCAGCAGTCCTGATCGGCTCTGACCTGTCTTTCATCAAGCGGGGTAGGTTTACTCCCCCCTATTTGTGCAGGCCGTATTCCACATGGTCTGCAGTTCACCCACCTCGGCGATACCGTTATGGTTTCCTTCACGATCCGCCTGTTTCACAACCCATTGGAAGAATTTGTCATTACTGTCCAGTTGAGCATACTGAATAATTTCGCTGGTACATCCCGAACCGTCTTTTTTTAGCCGGGTATATCCCTTGAAAAATTTCGCGAGTTCTGTCACCAGCCCGGTCCCTCGAGGTTCCAGCGCATAGCCGTTGCGCAATCGCCTGTTTTTCCCGAAGGAGGCCGGCGCTGTGAGTCCCAACACGATTAATAGCAGGACAGTTGTCACAATCAGACGTTTTATCATCGTTCCATCCTCAATAGTGGTTGTTTAACTGAAAAGCCGAAGTAGGTATTACACCTCCAGCAAACGTCAGCTTACTCTACCGAAACCGACCCACTATTTCAAATCGTCGACCATGAATTCCGGTTATGAGTTTTCACTGTTGATATGCGGCAATAGAGTCAGCCTGTCACGTGTGATATCATCAACTCGGCTTCCCGACCTATAGCAGGAAATCCGGGTCTGAAAATGCAATGCCTGACGGGCAGATTAATGGTGCCACCCCAATTTCAATACGGAATCTATACCAATTTTAACTTCGTTGACAATGGATTTTTAAAGGAGGGAATAGACCAAAGTCTGAATTCATTGAGTTCACGAGCCTCTTTTTCGCGGTCTGCTTAAAATAGCTGCCCGACACAAATACAACCTGTTTACGAACAGGGTAAATCTGTATATTTTACGAGAGAAACAGTCATTAAAAGAGCGTGATGGGAAAAAATCAGTTGAGAAGGTGACACCTGGGGTGTGCGTTTTGGGATTCACATGGTATCCGCCAGTTTTGACTATCAAGATGGTTCGGTATCCGGTACCATTGACGGATCCGGCAGCAGTTACGATGTCGGCGTCAGGCTCGCTTTTTAAGCAGAATATCTCTGTCATCCGACACACTTTACAAGACTATTTCATAAGTGTCATATTTCGGGATAACTGGCATTTTTTGACTATTTTTCCGGTTTTTGACACATACTCTCAGGAGATTTGTCGAGAGCCTGAAACGGCAATAAAGCAGGCGCAGGAAGTCTCCCCATAAAATTAAAACCACTATGATCCGGTTCAAGCGATTTACACTTCTTTTCGCGGCATTGATATTGGCAACCCTTCTGATCAGCTGTTCCCAGCAATCAACAGAAAAAACAGGGCCTCCTGCGACAGTGACAGCAGACAAACCGCCATCACCGGAAAAAGCATCTGCAACAGAGGCTCCTGAAACGGAGACGGATGAAGCTGGCGACGAAGATGCAGAGTTTGATGAGATGGATGAGATGGATGAGTTTGAAGCCGAATTTGAGGAAGCAAAGATTGAGGTGTACGATCCCTTTGGGGGCTATAACCGCGCAATGACCACCTTCAACGATACACTCTTCCTGTGGGTACTCACCCCGATCTCCCAGGGGTACGCCTATGTAGTGCCCGAGGCCCCTCGCCAGGGTATCAGCAATTTCTTCACCAATCTCCTCTACCCGATCCGTGTGGTGAACAACCTGCTGCAGTTCAAGCTGAAAAACGCGGGTGAGGAGACCCTTCGATTTGTCACCAACACTACCATCGGTATTCTGGGGTTCTGGGACCCTGCCAGGGAGTGGTTCGGGCTCGAAGCTCACGATGAAGATTTCGGTCAGACCCTTGGATCTTACGGTGTTGGAGCAGGTCCTCACATTGTACTCCCATTCTTCGGACCATCCAACCTGCGGGACGTCTTTTCCAAAATTCCGGATAATTTCCTGGACCCGGTGGGGCAGGAGAGGCCCATCGGTCAGACGGATAACTATGTAACAGAATACGGTGTTCGTGCCTACGATGTCACAAATGAAATTTCCCTTCGTCCCGGGGAGTATGAAAGCCTGAAAAAGGATGCGTTGGATTTCTATCCCTTCCTGAGGGACAGCTACGAACAAATGCGCAACAAACAGATTAAGGAGTAACCATGAAAACACTGGTCATGTCACTTTTTTTCGCTCTGGTATTTGCCCAACCGTCCCTGGCCAATGGATTAGCAGAAGTCCAGGGTATTGTTGATCGTAACATCACCATCGTGATTAACTACGTCAAGGACAAGAGTATCGATAAACAGGTCCGAAACCAGAAGATTATCGAGACAGTCGTGCCGTTTTTTGATTTTGATTTCATGGCCATGGTCTGCCTGGAAAAAAAGCACCGAAAAAGACTCAGCAAGGATCAGAAGAAACTGTTCACCAATCTGTTCGTCAAGCGTCTGCAGGAGTCTTTTCTGGAAAAACTGGACCTCTATACGGATGAAGAGGTGGTGATCGAGTCGGCAAAAAAGGTCAAGAAACGGATTCATGTTCTCACCTATCTGGTCTCCAAGGGGGACAAAATGGATATGAATTTCAAATTCAAGAAGACAAAAAAAGGCTGGAAGGTTTATGACCTTGAAATCCTCGGTGTCAGCATGGTTTCGACCTACCGGTCCCAGTTTTCAGGCTTTCTGAAGTCCAAGAGTATGGATGACCTGTTGGCTAAGTTGTCGGAAACCGGATCCTTCGGCGTGCCGACTGGAGAAAAACAGAAAAAATAATCCCCCGAAATCAGATGCTAAGACAACTATACAAACGGATCATCCTTCAACATCCAACCATGGTGCTGCTGGTAATCGTCATTTTGATTGGCCTGCTGGGCTACCAGGCGCGCAAACTGGAAGTTGATGCCTCCGCAGAAACTCTGACCCTGGAAGACGACAAGGATCTCGAGTCGTACCGGCTTTTCGCCGAGCGCTTCAAAAGCCAGGATTTTCTATTCATCACCTTCACTCCAAGGGGCGACCTGCTGGCCGACGAAACCCTGGATACCATCCGGCGCCTACGAAAAGACCTGCTGAAGCTGGAACGGATCGAGTCAGTCACATCGATTCTGGATGTTCCGCTGATGGAAAGCCCTCCGCTACCCGTGAAGGAGATGGTCAAGAATGTACCCACTCTCGAGTCACCCGGCATCGATAAGGTCCTGGCCAAAAAGGAACTGCTGAACAGTCCCATCTACAAGAATAATATTGTCAGCCGGGATTTCAAAAGTACAGCTATCCTGGCCAACCTGCATGATGACCCCAAGTGGCAGGAGTTCATCAAACAGCGTAAGGTCCTGCGTCAGAAAGAAAAGGATGGCACCATTACCCCAACTGAAAAACAGCAGTTGGAAAAGCTTCTACTCGATTTTAAAGCACACCGGGATATGATGCGGGAGAAGGACCACGACAACATCCAGCAGGTCCGTGCTTTGATCAAGACATACGAAGGCGATGCCGACCTGTTTCTAGGTGGGGTCACCATGATTGCTGACGACCTGGTCACCTTCATAAAAAACGATCTAAAAACCTTCGGACTAGGCGTACTGCTGCTGCTGGTCATCACCCTCTGGATTATCTTTCGCCAGTTGCGCTGGGTCCTGCTCCCCGTGCTGTGCTGCAGTTTTTCAGTAGTGGCAACCAGCGGCCTGTTAGGAATGTTCGGCTGGGAGGTCAGTGTGATTTCGTCGAATTTTATCTCCATCCAGCTCATCATCACCATGGCCATCACCATTCACCTGATCGTGCGATACCGGGAACTGGTGGAAGAAATGCCAGAAACCGACCATCAGGAAATCATTCTGGAGGCCACTCTCTCTATGGCCAAGCCTTGCGCATACGCTATCCTGACCACCATGGCCGGCTTCAGCTCTCTGGTGTTTTCCGGTATCAGACCCGTTATCAGTTTCGGCTGGATGATGACAGCGGGTATAGGGGTTTCACTGGTACTGACCTTTCTGATCTTTCCCTCTGTACTGATGCTGATGAAAAAAACCCTGCCCAACCGTTCGTTCGAATCCTATTTTAGCGCTACAAAAAAAATGGCATCGTTCACGGAGCGACATGGCAAGTCAATCTTTGTTGTCAGCGCGATTGTCATGTTACTTTCTGCTGCCGGGGCAGCACAGTTAAAGGTGGAGAACAGCTTCATCGATTACTTTAAGGAGAGCACCGAGATCTATCAGGGGATGAAAACCATCGATCAGCAACTGGGCGGTACCACCCCCCTGGATATCATCATCGATCTTGACAAAAACGATGATGCGGTTGAGCAGGCTGCCGTTGAAGAAAGCGCCGATGAAGAAGATGATGAGATGGACGAATTCGAAGAGGAGTTCGAAGAGGCGGAAAAGCAGGCACAATACTGGTTTACATCTGACAAAATGGAGCAAATAGAGAAGGTCCATGACTACCTGGAAACAGTTCCCGCGCTCGGTAAGGTCACATCGCTGGGGACAATGCTCAAGGTCGGTAAAACACTGAATGACGGAGACCCCCTCGATAACTTCATGCTGGCCCTGATCTATAACGAGCTGCCGGAACAGTTCCGCAAAATCATCCTGACACCTTATGTCTCGGTTGAAAACAATCAGGCCAGGTTTTCGGCACGAGTTGTCGATTCAAAACCCGGTTTGCGCCGCGATGCCATGCTGAAACAGATTCGTCGAGAACTGACAGACAAGATCGGTGTGGAGCCGGAAAAAGTTCATCTGACAGGCATGATGGTTCTGTATAACAACATGCTGCAGAGCCTGTTTAACTCCCAGATCAAGACGTTGGGGGCCGTTCTGCTGGTGTTAATGGGCATGTTTCTAATCTTGTTCCGGTCATTTCGCATCTCATTGATCGCTATCTTCCCCAACCTGCTCTCGGTAGGGGTGGTTCTTGGCTTTATGGGGTGGGCCGGTATTCCACTGGATCTGATGACCATCACCATTGCTGCCATCAGCGTTGGAATCGCCGTGGATGATACCATCCACTATATACACCGCTTCAAAAAGGAGTTCACAAAAGACGGAAACTATATAGCTTCCATGCACCGCAGCCATGAAAGCATCGGCTACGCAATGTACTATACGTCCATCACCATCATTATCGGGTTTTCCATCCTGGTTCTATCCAATTTCACCCCCGGTGTCTACTTCGGTCTGTTGACCGGGCTGGCCATGGTCATCGCCCTGATTGCTTCTCTGACCCTGCTGCCGCAACTCATCGTCCTGATTAAGCCGTTTGGACCTGAGGGAATAGCCGGAATTGAGTGAGACAAGGCGAACAACAACGTACCCAAACTGTTGAGAAGGATATAACGGAATTTGGATCGGGTCGAGCAGGCAAGTAAAAGAAGGAGGGATCGGCCGGGATCCAAATCATCCGTGACTCGGATGCGTCCCCGGCCGCAAAAAGCCTTTATGGCTATTTGGTACGACCTACACTTTCTCGATCAATACAGCATTGGCATTACCGAAACCACCGCACAGTGTGGCAATTCCATATTTTTCGTCCGGATAGTCAGTCTTCATACGGTTGAGCAGTGTCACGATAATACGAGCACCTGACTGGCCAAGTGGGTGACCAAGTGCCATTGCACCGCCCCAGGTGTTAACTTTCTTAAAGGGGACATTCTTACTGTCCTCCAGTTTCAATTCGCGAATCACAGCCAGTGACTGAGAAGCAAACGCTTCGTTCAGTTCCACAGCACCGATATCAGCAGGTCCCAATCCGGTTTTCTTGAACAACTGCTGAACAGCAGGAATCGGTCCGACGCCCATGACTGATGGGTCATTACCAGCCTGTGTTCCAAAGCTGTACTTGTATGTGTATGACAAACCCAGTTCATCCGCTTTTTCGCGGCTCATTATCAGAACGATCGCAGCACCAGCTGTCAACGGAGATGAAGTCGCAGCAGAAACCACGCCGCCTTCCTTGAAAGGGGATTCCATCAGCATCATTCTTTCTTCATCGGGATTGTCACGGATCCACTGATCGTTCTCAACCAGAAACTCCGTTCCATCTTCTTGCTTTCCCATTATCGGAATGATCTCACTCTTGAACTTTCCTGCGTCCCTGGCCGCTGCTGCCAGTCTGTTTGAATTGGCGGCAAACTTGACCATGTCCTCTTTTGAGACATTGTATTGCTCAGCAACCTTTTCTGCTGTATTTCCCATGGGAACTTCAGCAGGGTTGATGTAATCCCACAGGCGAGGCGTCATATCCATGTTCGCTCCCATGGGTACTTTTTCCATGTCTTCTGCACCACCAGCCAGCATAATGCTGTTTTCGCCGGAGATAATAGACCGGGCAGCATTCATGATTGCTGACATCCCGGAAGGACATTGATTGGTAACTGTCTGTGTCGGAACACTGATCGGCATACCGGAAGCAATCCAGGAGATCCTTCCCAGATCATTCTGCATTCCTGAAACGTTGGCTGTTCCAATAAATACGCCTTCAACATCCTCAGGCTTGACCTTTGGATTCCTTTCAAAAATTGCTTTGTAAACCGCTGTCAGTGTTTCGTCCGGTCTTACATCCTTGAACCAGCCTTTTTCAGCATGGGCCCTTGCGTTCGGCGTCCTGACACCATCAATAAATACACACTCTTTTGCCATCTCTATCTCCAATGAGTTGATTTGAAATTCTAAACCCGCGGCCGCTCTATACGACAACACATCACCCGTGTCGGGCCGTTGACCACCTGTCAGACCTGAATTGGCCCGAAATACCAAAGTTGTTACAAAAACCGGTTGTCATCAATCACCGGCAACACCCTCACGGGAACTGCCGGTTTTCTCAATCGATACATCCCTGTACCGCAACCTTCATGACGCGATATCCTTTCCATTTCTAAAATTTTGGCAAAGACCTATATTCCCTGTCAAGACAAATCGAGCGTTCGTTCGTTATGGAGCAAACAGAATTTCAGCCCCTTAGACAATTCAATAGTTTAACCGGTTCTTGAGTCAGGAAGGAAACTGTTTGAACGGAATTGGCCGACCCGGCAAAATCCGTGGCCGGCCAACTGCCCCCGTCAGGGGGAGGAGTTGAATCGTGAACTATGACTTGAGTTTTGCAGCTTCCTCTTCACGAAGAACCTTTCTCAGAATTTTACCCACAGCGGACTTGGGCAGTTCATCTCTGAATTCCACCATCTTGGGCACCTTATAAACCGCCAGTTTTTCCTTGCAGAAATCGATGATCTCCTGCTCAGTACAGGTTTCGCCCTGAGCCAGAACGACATAGGCCTTTACGGTTTCACCACGGTACTCGTGTGGAATCCCGACAGAGATGGCGTCAGCCACCTTGGGATGCTGGTACAGCACCTCATCGATATCACGGGGATAGATATTATAACCACCTGCAATAATCATATCCTTCTTCCGGTCAACAATAAAGAAATAGCCATCTTCATCCATAATGGCGACATCACCAGTAGAGAGCCAACCATCTTTGAGCTCTGCAGCTGTTTTTTCCGGGGCATCCCAGTACTCTCTCATCACCACAGGCCCTTTCACGAGCAGTTCCCCCGGCTCACCGATCGGAACCTCTTTTTCTCCGGTTTCGATATCCACCAGCTTGGCATCCATCATGGGCAAGGGGATTCCGATAGAGCCTTGCTTTTTCAACCCCAGAATGGGATTTCCAATTCCAATAGAGGTTGTTTCACTCATTCCCCAGCCTTCGCCGTACTGAATACCCAGATTTTCCACTTTTTCGATCAGATCCATTGGAATGGGGCCACCCCCGTTGTTGAGCAGGTCAATCTTTTTCGCCAGGTCAATCTCAGCCGCCTTGGGATGGCTGACAACAGCATTGATCATGGTCGGGACCGCCGGGAAAAATGTGATGCGATCAATTCCGGCCAACAGGTCCATGAAGGGATCGATCTCAAACCGGGGCACGATGTACATGGTGGCACAGTTGAGCATGGCCCAGTTCAGACAGACAATATTGGCATAGACATGGAAAAACGGCAGCGCCACCAAAACAGTTCTTCTTTCCGGAGGAGTCAATTCAATGACTGCTGACCCCCAGAGTTTAATCATAAAAGTTGCTGAAACCATATTCCGCTGAGTTAGAAGCGCCCCTTTAGGAATACCGGTTGTTCCACCAGTAAACTGAACCATAGCCGGATCATCCTGGCCGATTTCTACCTTTGGCTTACTGTTGTTGGTGCTGCCGTCCAGAAGTTGTGAAAAGTGAAACCAGCCCTCCTCAAGTTGCAGACTTTCAGGCGTGCTGACTTCAGCACCATCCATAAAATCAAAGACCGATGTGGCGATAACCCGCTCAATCTTGGTCCGCTTGCAAACCTCTTTGATCACCGGTACGGTCATATCAAAGGTCAGCAATGTGGAAACACCTGTCTGCTCAATCAGTGGCACCAGTTCATCAGGAGTGTATAGTGGACTGAAATTAACGATAACAGCTCCGATTGACATGGCGGCATAGTACGCAATTGGGTACTGAGGGACATTGGGGAGGTGAATACCAAACCGGTCTCCCTGCTTGATACCCATTTCCAGAAAGGCATTGGCCATTCTGAGGGACATCTGCCGCAGATCAAAAAAGGATATCTCAGAACCATAATAGTTGATCGCTGCCTTATCCGGGTATGCGTTGGCAGAGATACCCAGCATATCAAACACGGTAATACGGGGAATTCGATAACTGGTTTCGACGTTGTAATCGTAATGCTGGTGCCACAATCGCTCTTCCATTTCTTCTCCTGACTATTGATTGTTCATGTTTCAGTCCCCCAATTAACAGGAGGATCACAGATCGCGCAAACAAGCGCTATTAATGCCTGAGGCATTTTAAGTTCAGTATTATTCCATCTGAACCATATCACGGGTCACTCTGCGTTCAAACAGTCTGCAGATAGTATGACTCGATCCATTCGATGATATTAGCCGCGTATTCCTCTACGGTTGTGCCCCGTTTTGCGTACTTTCCCCTCTTCAGATACCAGTCCTGAATCATGGCCTTGATCACACTGGCTGCCAGTTGATGATCCCGATTCCGGACCAGGCCCTTTTTCTCACCTTCATTCAAGGCATCCACAATAGCCTTTTCCGTATTGAGTTCAGCCTGAATGTACTTCTCTCTCTCTCTTCTGGCCAGGTTTTTTGCCTCCATATAGGAGAAAAAAAACCAGGGCTGCAGCATTTCGCTGATATAGAGATGCGTCCGGATATAAACCCGCAGTTTATCAAGCGGATCCTTCACCTTGGCCACGCTCTCATTTAGCAAGATTCCAATCTGATAGTTTCCAACCCTTTCCAGGGTGTTCAGCAGCTCTTCCTTAGTGGCAAAATAGGAATAAAGAGCTCCCATGCTCAGACCGGACTCCATACTCAGATCCCGCATGGTCATGCCCTGAAAACCTTTGCGTGTGCATATTCGGAAGGTTGCTTCAAATATCTTCTCCAGATTCTTGATCGCGACCTTCTCCTTCTTGATGCGGGTACTTTTGCAATCCTCGATGAAAGCCTGCCGGTAGAAATCCTCCTTCCGGAAGGATGTCTCTTTTAGATAGGATTGATAATCTGTTGATTTGTCGTCGTTGCTCAATTTTTAACCCTGTTTACCCTTTACCCCCAAAAACAATACCGAAGTCAAGCCACTCGTTTCATTGGGAGTTCCAGTCATTTTTACTTATGGTTCACCACCCGAAATCGCCTCCTCCCTGAAATTCCGGGATGAACTTCCCATCACCAAAATCCTGACTCTGTCGCCAGAAGTATGAGAAGCATTTCCAAAAATTGTTGTAACAGTGATCGAATTCTGATGTCAAGATAAATCGAGCATATGCTCTATTTATCTTGACATGGCTACGCTTCGGGCGTAATTTTGACATAGAGCAAGTATAAAGCAGGCAATGGACCACAGATATTATTCTGTGGTCCGACAAGAGAATGACCCACAATTCATAAAATCATGAAAATACTGGTATGTGTCAAGCAGGTTCCGGAATTCGATCCGGAAGCGGAAATCGCGATCTCCGAAAATGGACAGGACATTATTTATGATCATCTGACCGCATTTCGGATAAACCGGGTAGATGAGTACGCAGTGGAAGAGGCGCTGCTGATCAAAAAGCAGCACCCAGACGCCACAATTGATGCCCTGACTGTAGGTCCGGATGACTCTGCGACTGTTGTCAGACGGGCAATGGGCATGGGAGCAAACCATGGCATCCATATCAGGACGTCAGACAGCCGCAATAGACCCGCCCATCAGGTAGCACAGTGGATTGCACAGGTGGTGCAGGATAGTGGTTACGATCTGATTCTGACCGGCGTCATGTCCGAAGACCAGATGCAAGGGCAGGTTGGGCCGATCCTGGCCGAAACCCTCAAGCAACCCTGCGCAACATCTGTCATTAGGCAGGAGATAATGCCGGAAACAGGTGTGGTAGCTGTCGAGCGGGAAATAGAAGGTGGATTCAGAGACATTCTTGAACTGAAACTGCCTGCAGTATTGACGGTTCAATCAGGAATGAATACTCCCCGCTACCCATCCTTGTCTAACGTCATGCGGGCAAAGCGCGCCAAACTGGATATCATCGAAGTAGACTCCCTGACCCAGGTAACGGCGATCGCACAAGCCAGTCTGGACTATCCTGAAAAAACCCGGGCAGCCAAAGTTCTGGCGGGAACAGCAGAAGAGAAAGCTAAACAGCTGTTTCACATTCTCCAGGAAAAAGCCATTTTCCCCTAAAGCCTATCACAAACTGACCATGAAGAAAAAAACGGCTGTTATATTCGAATCATTCCAGGAAAATCTCCGGATCGCCTCCTGGGAAGCATTGACATGTGCCATTGAGTTCTCCGAAGACGGAGTTGACGAGATCACGCTGGTCCTGATGGACGACAAACCGAAAACAAAAGCAGGGGAATTGTCCCGGCAGAGCGGATACCCCGTCATCGCGATCGACATTGGAAACGGTGGCCTGTACAATTCAGAAAGAACACTTTCCATGCTTTCCGATCTGTTCAGGAATCAGGAGACAACCCATATCTGCCTGGCAGGAACCACACAGGGACTCGATTATGCCCCGGGGCTGGCCACCCGGTTATCTAAACAATGTATGACTGCAGTCGAAAGCGTGGTAACAGAGGAGCAGAACCTTTGCCTGGCACGTGCCATCTACGGCGGGAAAATTATGGAGAAAGTGCGGGTCGATGCATCCGGAGCCGTAATTGTCACCCAGCCGGGAACCTTCAAGCCCTTCTCCGAAGAGACCTCCGGAGCGGAAGTTGTTGAGTGCCTTACCATTGACACACCAGCGGAATCCATCCACAATGTAAAGGTCAAGCAGGTGCAGAAAGAGAGCTCAGCTCTGGCAGAAGCGCCGGTTATTATCTCAGCAGGTCGGGGAATCAAGGAGGAAGAAAACCTGGAACTGGTTCAACGCCTGGCAGCAGTTTTTACAAAATCTGCCGTTGGTGGGTCAAGGCCTATATGCGACCTGGAATGGATGGAGTACAAGCAGCAGGTCGGAATCACCGGTGCGACCGTTACGCCGGATCTTTACCTGGCCTGCGGCATATCAGGCGCTGCCCAGCATATCTCCGGCATGAGAAACTCAGGATTCATCGTATCAATCAATATCGACCCCAAAGCCGCCATCTTCAATTATTCGGATGTCTGCATTGTGGAAGATCTGACCACTTTCATCCCAACCTTCATCGAAACCGTTGAGAAACTGAAGCCCGCCTGATTTCATCGGGCCGTTCGAATCATTGCCAAACAGCCAAAAAATAGCCTTTCAATCGATATTGCCCAACTCGTCATATAGATCAATTTCAGGAGGTGCAGCCAGCAAAGAACCTAGTGCCCCGGACATTTCCTTGAAATGAGGTGTCGCTGAATGAAAGTTGAGCGCATCCTGATCAGCATACTTCTCATAAAAAACAAATACAGTGGGATCTTTTTTTGATTGATGAAAATTGTACGTCAGAGTCCCTTCCTCTGTTTTAACCTGTGGCAAAATAGCCTTGACTACCTTCTCCAGTTCCGCTTCCTTCCCATCCTGAGCCTTTAGCTTGGCGATTACAATCATGGTTCCTACCTCTGTTTAGAATGTTCACTCTCAGATTCAGAGACCACCCGACTCTCGTTCCAGATCGGACCCGATTCCGGCAGGTTGATCTCCATGGCGGTACAAATCAACGCAGTTGATCTTACGGCTGTGGTTGCGCCAGGCAAAATCCCTCTACGACCCTCAGCAAATATTCCGCATATTCGTCGACCGAGACGTTCAGCTTGGCATATTTCCATCTTTTCAAGTACCAGTCGTTCAGCATTGCCTTGATCACAGCTGTTGTCAATTCATGGTTATGTGGTTTGAAAACCTGAAGTTTTTCACCCTGTTTGAGAATATCGGTGAAAATGCCATCACTGGTCATTTCATGCTCAACCGCGATCTTCTTTTCATCCTTGTTCAGGTTCTTCCCCTCCATATAGGTGAAATAGAAGCGTGGCAGCATGGCTTCACTCATGAAAAGATGGGTCTTGATCACAATCTTCAGATTTTCCAGCGGACCAGCCTCTTCAGTAACTGACTGTTCCAGGATCTGCTGAAAACTGTCCCGGCCATTACGCTGCAGCATCACCAGCAGGTTTTCCTTACTCTTAAAATAAGCGTATAGCGCCCCCATACTCAACCCGGTCTCTTCACTCAGATCCCGCATACTCATGGCATGAAATCCCTTCTCATTACCAATCTTCAGTGTCGCTTCAAAAATCCTCTCCAGATTTTTAACAACCGTTTTCTCTTTCTTTACACGAATGTCTTTACGGTTTTCTGTGAACGCATCCTGTGAATTGCTCTTGGCATGCGAAACGACAATTTCCTTAAACTCTTCAAAATTCATGATCTATTATCAGAAAGTTTATAGCCCTGACCCGGCAGGCGCCACCCCTGCTACCATTCAACAGGCTGACCCCGGGGTTTCCTTGAGTTGGGTCCGGTATTTACCATTGCCAGACTCAATCACATAGTGATTAAATATTAAGATAAGAACAGGGTGTCAAGACTAAAATCGAACGTTCGCTCGTTAAAGAGGTTTCACTTCGCTCTCGAACAGACCTTCCCGCGCCTGACTGAACCGATTTTTCCATTCAACAGTTGTCGGGAAAATAAGTTGAATATTTATTGCGATTCATCAACACCGATAGGAGTGAAGCGATCCATTCCATGTATTTCGTCGGCCTCTGATCAAAAGCCCTGTATTTTAATTTTAAGCCATTTACAGAGGAGCAGACCCTGCTCTCCCGTAGATAGCCGCAATATTTTCAGACAGCCATGGGTTTCAAGATAGGTATCATTGCTGACAGTCACGGTGTAGCGAAAAAAATTGAGCAGTCCATCTCATTTCTGACATCAGAGGGATGTCAGACCATTTTCCACCTGGGGGACATCTGCGATTCATTCTACCTGGCGGAAACAGCAGACTGTCTGAATCTGATGAAATGCAACCGGATTCAGGCGATCAAGGGTAATAATGATCATGTCATCACCTGTTACCACAGCACACACGAAAAGTTAAAGTTGTCCCGTGCTCAGCTTGCCTTTCTTAAACATCTCCCCCTGGTCCGTGAATATCAGAATGCTGTTTTTACCCACTCCCTGCCTTTCGAGCGCGAACTCGGGCTCTCCTGTATGATTCGTCCCCTTGATGAACTGCAGATCGATCTCTTCTTCAGGCGCTTTCCTGGCAAACTACTCTTTCGAGGGCATGGACACGACCCGGAAATAATTTCAAGGGCATTATCTTCACTGGATCCTCAACCGTTACCAACTTCCGAAGCAATTGACCTCAGCCTGCACAATACCGCACTCATCACCTGCGGAGCGCTAACCGACAATTACTGCGCAATCTGGCAGCCCGAAGACCGGAAGCTGTTCTCCCTGATCTTTTAATATCACGGATTCTTGACAGCCATAAGTAGATTTGACATGATTATTCCATCATCTGTTGGAATCAAATACTTTGGATCTGGCTTATCGCGGGCAGATATTGGTATCAGGGTTAGCAGGGGCCATGATTTTTATGAATTAAAACAGTGACACACTATTGAGGAGTTATCTTATGTTCGAATTGACCAAATCACAAAAGGAAATTCAGAAAGCAGCCAGGGATTTTGCTAAAGGGGAGTTTGACAAGGAGATCGCCTACGAGCTTGAGATTACCTGTGAGTTTCCCCGTAAGATTTGGAAGAAAGCTGCCGAATTGGGTTTTCTGGGCATTCACTATCCCGAGAATTGCTCAGGGGGTGGCATGGGGTTGCTGGAGAATGTACTGATCAACGAGGCGTTTTGTCGCAATGATTGCAGTTTGGGGAGTGCTTTGGCACTGTCGACCAGCGCATCCGAATGTATTCTTCGGTTTGGCAGTGAGGAGATGAAAAACAGCTGGCTTCCGAGGCTGGCAGAGGGAGAGGTCCTGTCAGGCCGAGCCCTGACTGAAACCCTGCGGGGAGAAGACTACCTGAACATCCAGACGAGCGCTGAAAAAAAGGGGGACAGCTGGGTGATTAATGGTCAAAAACGGTATGTTGACAACGGGGGTGATCCGGACACCGGTTTCTATGTTGTCCTCTGCCGCACTGCAACTGTTGAGGAATCACCTGAAGAGGGACTGAGCCTGTTTCTGGTAGAATCCACTCGTTCCGGCCTGTCCACTGAACCAGCGGGTCGAAAACTGGGCAACAATCTGACCGCTACCTCCAGCCTGACCCTGAAAGGAGTAGAAATTCCTGCTGAAAACCTGATTGGCAAAGAGGGCAGGGGATTTACCCATCTACAGGACTACTTCAATGAAAGTCGCATCATCTCAGCTGCCCGCTCACTCGGTAACGCCGCAGGCTCTTATGATCGCATGATAGAGTATGTCAAGGGACGTATTCAGTTTGGTAAAAAAATAGCTGAATTCCAGGTAAGTCAGCACAAGATTGCAGACATGGCCACTAAAATTGAACTTGCCCGGCTGATCACATACAAGGCTGCATGGGCAGCCGATCAGAAAAAAGCCGACGATTCTCTATCCTCGATGGCCAAGTTGACAGCCGGTAGAGCGGCCGTAGAAATTGGGTCACATACTATTCAGCTATTTGGTGGATACGGATTTATGACCGAGTACGAAGTGGAGCGTTTTTACCGCGATGCCAAAGTGATCGAACTGCAGGATGGGATCAAGGACGTTCAGAAGGATATCATCGCCAAAAACGCCATCGGCAAAATTAAATAGGGGGAAGATCACATGGGAATTTTAAATTATACCGTTGAACATCATGACTATAGAGACCGGGTCCGAAAATTTATGGAGCAGGAGATTAGACCTAATTCTGTCCAGTGGGAGAAGGATCACATTGTCCCCAAAGAAGCCTGGAGAAAGATGGGGGCTGCCGGATTTCTGTGTACCTGGGTTGACAAAGCGTATGGCGGACCGGGACTGGACTTCCTCTATTCCGTCATCACCGCAGAGGAGATGACAAGGACCGGACAGACCGGTCTGGTAGCCATGCTCCACAGCGATATTGTGGTACCGTACATCGATTCATTCGGATCCGATGAGATCAAGAATAAATACCTGCCCGGTTGTGTTTCCGGGGATTGTATCACCGCTGTTGCAATGACAGAGCCAGGGGCTGGCAGTGATGTGGCATCCATTGAGATGACAGCCGAGGATGACGGGGATGGAATCGTGCTCAATGGGTCAAAAACATTTATTTCCAATGGTATAAACTGTGACATGGTCATTGTTGCCGCTAAAGACCCGGAAGAAACGAACAAACATGCTGCTGTATCCCTCTACATTGTTGATGACGGAACGCCTGGTTTTACAAGAGGTCGTCACCTGGAAAAAATGGGGATGCACAGCCAGGATACCGCAGAACTTTTCTTTTCCAACTGCCGGATTCCAAAGGGAAACATCCTGGGTGAAAAGGGACAGGGATTCATGATGCTGATGCAGAAGCTGCAGCAGGAGAGACTAATATCCGCCGTAGCCGCTGTTGCCGCCATGGAAATCCTGCTCGAACAGTGTATCGATTGGGCAAAAACAACGGAGGTAGACGGCAAGCCGCTGAGCAAAAAACAGGCAATTAAATTCACCCTGGCAGAGATGGCAACTGAGACTAAAATGAACCGGGCTCTCCTTGATGACGCTATTAATGGGCACATCGCCGGTGAAGATGTCATCGCTCAAACCATGATGACCAAGTATGCCAGTTCAGAAGCCGCCAACCTGATGGCGGATCGGGCACTTGACCTGTACGGTGAATATGGGATGATTGAAGAGCTCGATGCGGTTCGCGCTTTCAGGGACCTGCGTATTACGACTATATTTGCGGGGACCACTGAAATCATGAAAACCATCATCGCACAATCCATGGGGCTTTAGCCCTCTGATGATTCCGGTGTCAACGCAGTATCAACCTTCAGGAGGTCGACAATGACATCCAGCAGATATGAACACCAGCCACTGGACGAGGAGGTCAGAACCACCGCCGGGCACCAGGTGACCACAGGCGAAGTCCGTCTGCCATTCCAGGACCGGGAGGTTCTGTATCTGACCGGGTACTCCGTCTTTGATTCCTCCTGATGCGGTACCGGCGGTTGCGGGTACGCCCTGGTCCAGGGCTATGTTAAAAACTGGAAAAACGGAAGGAGCAGCGGCGGGCTCGAGACAACCGAGTACGTACCGATCCGGGATGAATCGAAGAAAGCAGAGCTGCGCAAAATCATCGATCAGCGGGAAACCGTCCAGCAGATCAACTTTATGTGATTCAGCTAAAAAAAACGTAACCATACAAGCCCCTCCAACGAGGGTATTATGATACAAAACACGCATGGATCCGTCCCTGGAGCCGAGTGTTTCGTCAGAAACACGTCGGGAAAACCTCCTGTTTTCCAACATTTTGAATCAAAATACCCTCGACTCCGGAAATGTGATGAATAGTTTTAAAAAACCGACGATAAAGTAAAGGAGATAACTGATGAACAGTGTCTGTGAGATTTTTGGTTGCAAGTATCCAATTATTCAGGGTGCCATGGGGGTTATCTGCAATCCCGAATTTGTCGCAGCGGTATCAGAGGCTGGTGGGTTCGGAACCCTGGCATCTTCATTCGCATCCAGCGTCGATATTCTGGAGGAGCAGATCAAGGCAACCAGAAAGCTGACCAGCAAACCGTTCGGTGTCAACCTCCAGGTAATGAATCCTCTGACACCACAGTTTGTGGATTTGATCGTTGAAAACGGCATTAAGACAGTTACGATTTCCGGTGGTTCGCCCAAGACACTGGTTCCGATACTAAAGTCCCACGGACTGAACACAGTCACAGTTGTGCCATCGGTTTCGGTTGCTGTTAAATCGGAAGTTCTGGGTGTAGATGCTGTTATCGCGGAAGGGTCTGAATCGGGCGGTATCCAGGGATTGACCGGCGCATCTACGATGGTGCTAGTCCCAGCTGTCGTGGACGCCGTCAGCATTCCGGTTATTGCCGCTGGCGGTATTGCTGATTCCAGGGGATACCGCGCAGCCCTGGCCCTTGGCGCAAGTGGCGTGCAGGTGGGAACCCGATTCATCGCATCCCGGGAATGCACCGCTCACAGCAATTATAAGGAGGCCATTGTTGCTCAATCAGAAATTGATACCAGGCTCGCGAATCTGGGCCCCTTTCAGGTACGGGCGTTGAATACACCGCTGATCGACAAAATCAGGCAGGACCCATCCCTGATTGGGAAAGGATTTTCAGAAGAGGGTTTGGAAGCATCATGGGTAAAGGGAGACATGGAGGCTGGCCTGTTGCCGGCCGGTGAGAATATTGGGCTGATCCACAATATTCTCAGTGTCACCGAAATTATGAACGAAATGATCACAGGGGGAGAAAATGGGTAATGAGAGCATTCGTGTTGAACAGATAGGGAATATCGCATACCTGTACCTGAACCGGCCTGAAAAGCACAACGCCATGAAGATTTCATTTTTTAGTGAGATGGCCACACAGTTCAAAGTGTTTGACCGAGACCCGTCGGTGCATGCTATTGTCATCAAAGGCGAAGGGAAAAGCTTTACTGTAGGACTGGATCTGTTTGATGCTGGCCCTAACCTTCTTGGCAGTGATACCGGTGCAGCGGCCCGCGAACACTTGAGGGTTCATATACTGGATCTGCAAGAGGGTATGAACCAGATCGAAAAATGCCGTAAACCCGTCATTGCTGCCGGTCATGGAAACTGCATCGGTGGTGCCATTGATCTGATGAGTGCCTGCGATATTCGACTTGCCTGTAAAGACGCCATTTTCAGCATTCGTGAAACCAGGATAGCAATTGTTGCCGACGTGGGGACCCTCCAGCGCCTGCCTCATATTATCGGACAGGGTTGGGCCCGCGAGTTGGCTCTGACCGGAAGGGATTTTACAGCTGCAGATGCACTGAATATGGGTTTTATTACCCATCTCTGTGACACAAGAGAGGAACTCTACCGGAAAGCAGATGAAATTGCTGAGGAGATTGCAGCCAATGCAACACTGGCCGTCCAGGGCGTTAAGGATGTGATGAATTTCAGTCGCGATAATGGGGTGTACTCAGGCCTCGAATACGTCGCACAGAAAAACGCCGCAGCTGTTATGTCGGAAGATCTGGCCGAGGCGGTAACGGCATTTATGGAAAAGCGGGCACCAACGTTCAAGGGGAATTAACATAGCGGAGTAGAGTCGTTCCTGCTGTTGTAGCATGGAACAGCGTTCTGGAAGGGGTACTGAAAAATTTGTGTTCTTAAGCGGAGCGTTCCTTCAACAGCAATTCTATGGTATCCACAAAATGGGTTAAATCGTGCTGAGGCTTGTAGAAAACATGTTCGGGCTTAATGCCCACAGCCAGGAGCTCGACTGACAGACGATAATCCACTGAGCCGGTATGAATAAGAAAGCGGATCCCCGGGACGAGTTGGTCAACCTCCTGAATAAACGCATCCCCGTTCATTCCGGGAAGTCGCAAGTCGACTATGGCGATATCATACGGGTCCTTTCGCAGCAGGTTCATTGCCTGCTCGGCGCTGTCAGCTGAAGAGACGCTATAGTCACCATCCTCCAGAAAACCTGCCAGGCTTTCCCTGATAAAGGGCTCATCATCGATTATCAGTACTTTTACGTCTGAACGGTCTGCCATTTTCCTTCGTGTCTGATAGTCAGTCTATTTGATAGAAGCTTGCCGGTTTACATCTCGAGTTGTTTTTCTTCAACCGTCATAGAAAAAATATTATGAAACGATATCCTGAATCCAAAATAACCCTCCAATGTTACTTCGATGAATATCACAGCTCAGGAGAAACATCAAACTTTTTAGACCTGAAATAAAAGTCCTCTTAAACTTTTCCCTCTAATATAGCCTTTATATTCAACCGATTATCATATTTTACACCGAGTACAAAATCCAGGATGAATTGCCCAATTCCACCTGAAAATGTTACGCTCAGGACCGGATTATAAACCCTTTTTTCAGGGGTTGTGATAGCACCCGGCAGCCCTGAAATCGCCTTACGAAAACCGGTTGGACTCAACAGGAAAGCATGAATCGTTTCTGTTATGACATTTTCAAATCAAGCCTTGCCGAAGGCCTGATCCAGCCTCACGATAAGATCATCATCAGTCTCAGTGGTGGAATCGACTCAATGAGCCTCTCCTGCCTGCTATCCGATTTCAGGGAGAAAATCGAACTGGACCTTCACTGGGTTCACTTTAACCACGGTTTGAGACCTGAAAGTGTAGGGGAGGCCCTGTTTATCAGTGAACTGTCACATCAAAAGGGAATCCCGGTTACAATTGTCAAGACCGATCGGCTTAGCGGACACAAAGGGATGCAGAACCAGGCACGTGACTGGCGCTACGAAAATCTTGAGCGAACCAGGCAGGAGCTTGGGTTTGACAAGATCGCCCTGGGGCATCATTTGAATGATCTGGTTGAGACCCAGATCTGGCGTTTAGTGCGGGGAGGATCACTTTTTTCTTTCAATCCCATTCTCAAAAAAAACCTTCCTTATATCCGCCCCCTCCTGCATATTCCCAAGCTGGAGCTTGAATCATATCTAAAAGAAATTGGGCAGGCGTGGTGTGAGGATGCCTCCAACACAGAAAATGACTATACGCGCAATCTGATCCGTAACCAGTTGATACCCATCATGCAGACATGCGCCGGCGGAAAACTGGAAGAAAAATTACTGGCACTTGACCATGATGCTCGACTACTGAAAGCACTCTTCCAGGAAAGTGTACCATCAGAACAGTTTGAATGTGACAGGCTGGCATACAGTGACATTAATGCTTACCCCCCACTTCTGGCCTGCGAATTGATCCATCGCTACCTGCTCCACAATGGACAGACTGAAATCAATCGGAACAATATCGAACTGATCCTCAAACAGGTGCAGTCCAATAGGGGAAACTGGTCAATCAACCTGAAAGATGGTGTACAGATTTCGGGGCGACATAAAACAATCACCATCGGTAAATCATCTTGAATAACAGTTACAAGCAGCGGAAATGTCCGCCCGGTTTGAACAGCACCTATTTCCTGCTACTGATATTGATTCTGGTATCAAGCACAACATTCCCACTGCAGGCTGCTTATCAGAACCCCATCTTGAATGTCTTACTGGTTGATTCCTCCGCCGGTCTGTTCATCTCAAATCCAAAGGGACTGACACTCAGCAGAAACGGAACTGTCATCGGCTCGGCTGAACAGGTTATGATCACTCCTGATAGTCCACATCGCCTGCTGATCAACAAGAAACTGAAAAACAAAGGGGTGATTACCATCACCACCACAGGTGAAACCAGCGTACTGAACCTGGACTCCCACCTGAAGAGGCGGTACCTGGGCACATTCACGATCAAACCTTTCAAAGGAGGATTGCACCTGATTAACCATATCCCAACCGAATCCTACCTGGAAGGGGTCCTGAACGCTGAAATCAGTACACGCTGGCATATGGAGGTTGTTAAGGCCCAGGCGGTCATCTCAAGAACCTTCGCTCTCTTCAAGCGACAGAAACAATCCCAGCAACCCTGGCACCTATCAGCTGATCACTTCGATCAGGTATACAAGGGCACCGATATCGCTGATGAGAGGGGGAAATCAGCCATCCTCGCAACCACCGGCATTGTCGTTGGATTCCGGGGGCAACTGGCACAGACATTCTATCATTCAAACTGTGGCGGTATGACCGCTGATCCTGGTAATGTCTGGCAATATAAACTGCCCTACCTGAAAATCAGGGAGGTCCCCTTTGGCAATAAGGATCCGCGATACCACTGGCAGGCAACCATCAAAAACCGGGAAATGGTGAGAATTTTCAAAAGTGCAGGGATCCCGATCAACCATGTCGGTACGCTTGCCATCAGCAAACGGACCCGGTCAAACCGGGTCCATGAGTTGACCATCACAGGCTCGACAAGCCACACCCTCTCAGGAAATGGATTCAGGAAAGCCGCAGGATACAAGCGTATTCAAAGCCTACTCTTTAACATCAATCGGATTCCTGAAGGATTCCAGTTCCGGGGTACCGGAAACGGACACGGAGTTGGACTCAGCCAATGGTCAGCCAAGGAGATGGCGGAGGAGGGATATAAATACCATGAAATTCTCTATTATTTCTACGAAGGTATTGAGCTGATGAGGCATCAGGAGTAGAACGCGACGAATCCCCTATCACATACTGCGACTCAGCGTCAGTACATGCACTTCAGCCACACCGGCTTTTTTAAGGCTACTACACACCTCCCCCAGCGTCTGTCCTGTCGTACAGACGTCATCAAAAACCAGCAGTTTTTTCGATTCAACCACCGTTTTCACAGCGAAGGATCCCTGCACGTTCTCCCTGCGCGCTTTACCCGTCAAGCCGGCCTGCTGAGGTGTAAACCGGCTTTTCTTCAACCAGCCGGTTTTCAGTGGCAGCACTCGTTGGGCTTTTAAAAGGAAGGCCGTCTGGTTAAACCCACGCTGCCTAAGCCGCAGCGAATGAATCGGAACCGGCAACACAGCATCCAGACCACTGACACGGCTTGCATGCTCTTTAAACCATCTGGTGACGAACTCACGCAGGAGTCTGCCAGCGAATAAGCCGCTGGAATACTTATGGTTAACAATCCAGTGGTGAACAGGATCCCGGTAGTAAAATATTGACTGGAAGGAGTCAATCGATTTTGCCCAGGACTCCCGGCAATCATCTGTTCTGTGCTTCAAACCACATTTGTTGCAAATAGGGGTATCGATAACCGGCAGTTGGTCAAGACAGCTGGAACAAAGAAGAGCTGTTGGAAAACGAAGGGGTTTGGAGATAAATCGACGGCAGTGAAAACACCATGAAGGCAGAAGATATATCATATGCCCCCGGTGGTCAGAAAGAACCGGCGGCTATAAAAGCTGACCAGTCCTGATCTGAAGTCGGCAACTGTTTCCTCAAAGCGGAGAATAGTACCAGAAGATTTTGTGGGAAAATGCTTAGAGGACAGCCCGTGCGCGAGCCTGTGCCCGTTTCCTGTCCTTATGTCTTGTTTTTTCAGCATCTTCACGCTTCATCCTGTCCTTGATACTCGGCTTGAAGTAGTATCTACGCTTTTTCAGTTCCTTGAAAACACCTTCCCTGATTAACATTCGCTTCAGTTCCCTCATCGATCGTTCTATCTGATTGTTAATCACTTTTACTTCCATATCGTCCTATTCTTTTTGTTTGTTTAAGGTTGAAATTGCGCCTCTTTTTCGAGCTAATTTTTCATTTGATCATTATTCAGAGAAACAGTCAATAATATTCTTAATAGTTCTTTAATTTCAAAGGCTAATATATCACAGCATATACTATCTACCAACCGGCTCACAGTTGCGAAGGTCAACTGAACGGGTAAATAGGTTCCCCTAGGTAGCCAGAGCCTGTGCTTCAATAATTTTCGGGTAAATCAAGTCCAGTGCTCTTTTATAATGAGTTGGATCATCGATTTCGGTCCAGATCACATCTTCTACCTTCAGATAGCGAATCGGCATCCGCTCTGACAGAGCTGAGAAACAGTCCTCATAGTGAAAATTGGATGGAAAACGAATCTCCCGGTTATAGAACTCACACATTTTCTCGTACAGGTCTGTTGAAATTTTTGAAATCCCCACCAGTTCCCCCTGACTGATAAAATCCGGATGTTTCTCTTTGGCGATATATTTGATCAGGCCGTCTTCTCCATGGACGTAAACTTCGTCACCGGAGTGGGTCGCTCCGGAAATCAGAACAGCCTCATCACCTGGATCTTCGAGCAGGGATGAGATGCAGCGATCTTCATACAGCAAGTCTGATTCCAGAAGGAGGAAATCCGACCGGAGCTGTTCCCGGGCAAGAAGCAGCGAATGCATGCTGCCAGTTTCCGCATAATCCGGGTTCTGAACATATTTAATATCGGGGAAAGCCTCTTTCAGTGTCTCAATATACTTCTCCCTCATATAACCAAGCACCATTGTGATATCGGTGATACCGTGATTTATCAGGCATTCGAGCGAACGCCAGACCAGTTCTTTTCCGTCGATGGCCAGCAATCCCTTCGGCTTGTCATCGATTATTTCCCGCAACCGCTGCCCCATGCCTGCAGCGAGAATGACAGCGGATGTTATCTTTTTTCCTTTTTCAGTCATAAGTTGTTCATTGTGATGGCAATCCCTGCCTTACTTTGTGGTCAGGTGGTTCATCAGCCTTGTTTTTACCTCGAAAGGCTTGATTTTAGGCCTCCCCAGTCCATCAGGGGAGCCCTTTTGAATACGAAAATGGATCAGGGCCGGTCCACTGTCAACCGCAAGATTTTCAAGGATGGTGTCCAGGTCGTCTTCGCTGTCGGCTGAAAACACTTGTCGATAACCACAGGCCAGCGCCACAGCAGAAAAGGACACGTTCGGGCTGACTGTTGTCTGTCCACCGGTGGAGTCGTTAATCTCATTATCGAGGATAATGTGCAGAAAATTTGCAGGTTGAAAATATCCAGCTGATGCCAGGTTTCCCAATCGCATCAGTGCCGCTGCGTCCCCATCGATCACCACCCACCGTTTTCCGGGACAGCAGATTGCCGCACCGAGGCTGAAAGATGAGGCACATCCCATGGACCCAACCATGTACAGTTGATCCGGTGTGTCCGCCAGCGTATACAGTTCTCTCCCGGTTTTGCCTGTTGTCGCCACCAGAATATCATCCGGTTGTTTGAATTTCAGGATGGACCTTAACGCCTCTGTCCGGGTCAGGCGGTCATTGTATGGTTTACCGATAGTTTCAGTATAGTTAAAGGATCGGTCGCCTGTCGGCAACTCCGGACTACGGGTCTTCAAATCCTGCGGTTCAATAGTGCCCTTGCGAAGCACAAAGGCATATGGAAGCTCAGTCTCTGTCATGTGATCCAGTGCCCTTTGGAATGCCCCATCCAGCTTATCTAAATCATCCGGGAAATGTTCCCACCTGATTGTCAACGTATCCAGCATCTCCTCGGTCACCTTCCCCATCAGTTCATGCTGTGGCTCATCTGCCGGTCCCCCCGGCTGCCCCCGGTGGGTCACAATCATGATAAACGGAAAGCGAAAGGGAAACGAGAGTGAGGTCAGTGGATTAACAGCATTGCCCAAACCGGAATTCTGGAACATCACTACCCCTTGCCGTCCGGTCAGGTAAGCCCCACATATCATCCCAACTGCATCCCCTTCATTGGTGGCGGGAAGGTATTGAATATCAGGGCTATCGATCACGGCATTGATCAGCGGTTTCAGGTAGGAGCAGGGCGTTCCGGAAAACAGGTCCACCCGGTGTTGTTTGCACAGCTGCAGAAAGTCGTCAGCTTTAATCATGTCTAAAACTCGTTAGCGATAGTCAAGTCGGAAATCTGGTTCACATCGACCCAGTGCCCGGAAATGTATTGCACCTTGACCTTTGTTCCTTGTTGAATAAAGTGATCAATCAGGTCTCTGATATCCAGCTTGCCGAATTCAGGGCTTTCCTGCTGTTGTTCGATAAAGGCCTGAGCCTGTTTTCCAGCTTTTGGTGACAGTTTCATCACCCCGATAAATTCGCCGCTGTGGCTATCATCAGCTGCTGTGAAGGCGATTTTGTCGGCGTAGCTTTCTTCTGCAAAATAGGATTGATGATCCGGTTGGGTAGCAACCACGAAGTCGGACTCAACTGTACTACTTCGGTCAACCTTGGAGTCAACGACGATCACCACATCTTCAGGATCCTCGATGGCAAATTGCAGAATATACTTTTTAAAGAGAATATCGCCAAAAATGATCAGCGTGGATTGATCCAGTTGGTCGACTGCAGCGGCAAGCGATGACATCTGCCCCGTTTCCTCATACTGTTCATTGACCACCACGTTGAGGTTTGGAAGGTTGATGGCTTCGGCTTTATATCCCGCCACCACGGTAATATTCTTGATTTCATACTCGTTCAGATGCGAAACCGTACGTTCCAGGATACTCTTCTTGCCGATTTTTAGCATGGTTTTGGGAATATCACCTGTCAGATGGCCCAGCAGTTTACCCCGTGTGGCGGCCAACACCACAGCCTTGATCGGGTTCTTGGCCTGCTGACTGAGATACCGTTTTTCCGCATCCGCAATCTCCTGATCATCCTGAAGTCTGAATATCTCTTTGACCGGGACAATCATATCCTCAACAGTGAGCAGGTTCTCATCGGCATGAATCTGCCCGGCAACTTCCTGCATTTTGGCAATGCTGCCTCGAATCAAGTGATTTGCCCAGATAACCAGCGATACATTTTTGCGGCGAAAATCATCCGTCGGGGTTGTGTAGTATTTTGTCGGTACCAGAACAACAGGTGACCGGTTGTCCCATTCTTTCAGGAACGAGAATATCTCGCTGCTGTTATTGAGCTTACTGTGCATTAAAATTGCGTCCGCTCCAGCCTGTCGATAGGCTTCCGCCCTTTCAAGCGCTGCTTTCAGACCCCAGCCGGCGATGAATGCCTCAACCCTTGCCACGATCACAAAATCGTCATCCAACTGACTGTCCTTTCCTGCCTTTATTTTACCACTGAATTCATCAATATTAGCCAGTGGCTGTTTATCACCCCGCAGAAAACTGTTCGTTTTGGGGAAGATCTTATCCTCGATGCAGACACCGCCAGCTCCTCGTTGACAGAGTTTTTTAACCAGCCGGCGCATATTATTGAAATTCCCATACCCGGTATCGCCATCCAGCAGAATCGGTATCGATGTGGCGTCACTCATGAATTCAACAACATCCAGAACCTGGGTCCAGCTTGCCTCATTGTTATCCCGAACACCCAGGGAGGCAGAGATTCCCAGACCACTTCCCCAAATCCCCTTGAAGCCGGCCTCTTCAACTATTTTTGCTGACAAACCGTCATGGGCTTCCATGATAAATTCAAGCTGGTCGTTTTCAATCAGCTGTCTTAACTGAGTTGTTTTTCTCATTTCAGATTTCTTGATTCGATTGTTGTCTTCTGCACGTAAAACCGCCACTGACGCTAACTTAAACGTGTGAAAACGCCTCATTCTGCATCCGGTAAAACCACATGCATTTTTACTACAAGAATAAGTTTACTGATTCAGAAAAACTAAGACCAGATGTAATTTCAGAGAAACCCATCACAGATCAATTTTAATCGATTCATGATATTGCTCAGTGACCGTCAATCATATTGGCGCCATGATTGAAAAAACCCTTAATTTCCGTACGCGGCCTGCAGGGCTGCCGGATATTAATCATGTAGCCATGCTTCATAAAGTAGAAAAATGAACACACACCTTTCGCCGCTTAATCGGGAAGGAATGCTGATGGGTCAGATTCCCGCCCGCTACCATCAAATGACCGAAGTAGAGCTTTACCAACGTGCGGATTCCGCCAGGAAAGCGCTGGGAAATCAGCTGGTCATCCTGGCTCATCACTATGTCCAGGACAGCGTTTTTCAGCTCAATGATGTTGCCGGCGACTCCCTGTTTCTGGCTCGAGAGGCCGCTAAAACGCCCGCGAAATATATCGTTTTCTGCGGGGTTCATTTTATGGCGGAAAGTTCGGATATTATCACCACCGATGATAAGATCACCATGCTGCCACAACTTTCTGCCGGTTGTTCCATGGCTGATATGGCGGACATAGACAGCGTTCAGAATTGTTGGCGCCAACTGGTCGATGCTTGTGGAGAAGACGCCTTTATCCCCATTACCTACATCAATTCCCCGGCTACCCTGAAGGCATTCTGCGGAAAACATGGCGGGACGGTCTGCACCTCATCCAACTCCAGTAAAATCCTGGGATGGGCACTGGAACAGGATAAAAAGGTCCTGTTCTTCCCGGACCAGCGACTGGGGCGCAATACAGCCAATGAGCTGTCAGTTCCATCGAACAACATCAAGGTCTGGGAAAGAACCCGACCGGATGGAGCCATGACAGCCCATGAACTGAAGCAGTCACAGGTTGTGCTATGGAGTGGATATTGCGCGGTTCATGACCGATTTACTGTTTCACAAATTGAGCAGGCCCGGCAGAGACGACCTGATGTTCAGGTCATTGTTCATCCTGAATGCCGTGAAGAGGTCGTAAATGCCGCTGACCATTCCGGATCGACAGACCATATTCTCCGGGTCATTGGAGAGGCCAAGCCGGGAACGGACTGGGCTGTGGGAACAGAGTTCAACATGGTCAAGCGCCTGGCAAAAGACCTTCTGGTAAAAGAGGGAAAGAGAATTGAGAACCTGAACCCCAGCGCATCCATCTGCTCCACGATGTACAGCATCTACCTGTCGAACGTGGTTTGGGTGCTTGAAAACCTCGTCGAGGAGAAACCGATCAACACCGTATCGGTTGCCCCCGAAATCAAAGAACAGGCTCGGATCGCACTGGATCGCATGCTGGATCTCAGCTAATGTCAAATCAACATTCGACTGATATAACCCATAGCAACAGGCCATTATGGATTTTCGTCATATAGATCCCATCATCAAGGCTGCCCTTGATGAAGATCTCCCATGGGGGGATATTACGTCTGAAACCATTATCGACCCGAACCTGCAGCATGATTTCGTCATATTGCTTAAGGAAGCCGGCGTTTTGGCAGGCGTACCCGTTGCAGAAAGGACTTTCAGACATCTGGAACCGGACCTGAGCTGGGAACCGCTGGGAAAGGACAGTTCATTCAGGAACAAGGGAGAGACACTGGTCCGACTGCGGGGCAATACCCAGAAAATTCTCATGGCAGAAAGAGTCGCACTGAATTTTCTGCAACGACTGAGCGGAATTGCCACGCTCACATCGCAATACGTAAAACTGGCGCGACAGCGGTCCGGCACTGTCAGGGTCACAGACACACGCAAGACAACCCCAAATCTCCGGTATCTGGAAAAATATGCGGTTCGCATGGGTGGTGGACATAACCATCGCTACTCGCTATCTGATGCGGTGATGCTCAAGGATAACCACCTTGCCATTCTTAAACAGCAAGGGGTTTCAATCAAGGAGGCTGTCCGCAAGCTGCGAGGCAACCTGCCGCACACAACCCGGATCGAGATTGAGGTGGACAGGGTGGAACAGATCGAAGCTGTCGTCTCAGCCGGTGTGGACTGTATCCTCCTGGACAACATGTCACCTGAAACCCTGGTGGAAGCGGTAAAGTTAATCAATGGTCGTACACAGACAGAGGCGTCCGGTGGCGTTTCACTTAAAACCGTGGCATCCATTGCGGCGACGGGCGTGGATATCATTTCAGCCGGGGCCCTCACCCACTCAGCACCTGCGCTCGACATCAGCCTGGATTTCGGATAGCCCTTCAGTTCCGAAAGGTAAATTCCACTGTCAGTGGCATATTATTACATCGCCAAATTCCCTGTCGCTCTATCCAACTTGAATCGAACCCACACCCTTTTATTCACTGCAGGGGGTGGAGGGAATCACACAGCAGGGGTGGTCACTTGACGACTATCTGCCCAAGCAGATACATTACAGGCGTCAAAACAATCTTTTCACTGTTGGAGATGATCATGAGAGAAAAAACATTCCTGTCCCGAATTTTCGGTAAAACCACCAGCTTTATCAAACTCGTTGTGACCGGAGCACTGCTGTTATCGGCTTCCAGCACCATGGCCTATGATTTCAGTGATGTCAGGCGAACGATGCACAATGACCTGGCCTCCTCCAGTACAGCCGGGCTGAACAGGCGTATTGCCATCGTTTACTATATTCCGGATCATGAAGGGGTCAAGCAGCGGACCAACCTGGTCAAGCTGAAAAAAGACCTCTCACACGAACTACTGAAATCATTTGAAGTGGTCGACCCAATCATCGTACAGGAAGTGGTCAAGACCAACCGGCTTAAGTACCACCAGATATCGGGCAACAGCTCCATCCTGAAACAGTTTGCCGATCGAACAGACAGCTCACAGGTCCTCTTCATTGAGCTGAGAGCACAGGAAGATTACCTGCAGACGAAGATGAAACTGGTTAATAATCGCCACGAGCAGATATCTGATATTCAGATCCAGTTGCCCTACGAGCCGATTCGAACGTCCAACTATCAGACAGCGCGCGTCGTCACCCAGTCATCCAAGCCCCAGAACTCAATCTATGAATCCTTCAAGCTGGATTTCATCCCCAAGTCTTTTCTAGCTGGGCAAAACGATGCATGGATCTATTTCTCACCAACCGCTGAAATTATCCCGGACCTGCAGTCCTTGGAAGCCACCGTTTGGCTGAAACACCTGGGCGAAGTTGATGTTCGGCTGGCTCGACTGCGCTACGATGTCCGCCTATTTGAGATACTTCAGCTCGGCATTCAATCCAACGCCATCGCGAAAAAAAAATATGCAGAAAGTGAAGAACCAAACAGCAAGGAACAGGGTCACCATTCAACTTACTTTATAGCCAAATACCAGGTGTCAGACGGTACTGCCATACCTATCAGCATAGCATTTGGTTTTAAAAGGCGGCTGGCGTGGGATGATGACAACACCGACTTCACCAACAGTAGCGATGACGTGAACGACAAAAATGACCAATACAACCAGTCGACTTTGTTGCTCACAGCCACAGGCAAACTGGATTCTATCGGCTTGTTGTACAATGTTTACGTGGACAACCAGACCCTCGGTGCCGGAGTAAAGTTCCTGCTAACATCTGAAATCAAGCTGTTTGCAGACTCGCTGATCTATCACCATGAAGACCCTCAGATAAAAAGCGACAGTGCATTCGGCGTACAACTCTACACTCAGGCCGGGGCCGTCACACTTGGTTATCAGGTGTCAACAGAACAGACACAGCTCGGCCTGATATTCGATTTTTAGTCCTCCCCCCGAAATCTCCAGGGACACTGTCACCAGTGTCCTTGTCCAATCGACTGCCTCATCCAGCCTGAGACAGGCTCCCCATTCCATGTCAGGATTCAGCAAATCCTGAATTTTCAAAATAAAACAATGGTAATCAATCAGATAAAATGATAAATTTTTAATTCGTCAACCGACGGTAAACACTCATAAATTTCGGGCTCTCGCCTGAAAAAAACGGATTACTCGTTCAAAAAACGGAAAGTTGAAACATATTGTCATTGGAACCAGCGGCCATATCGATCACGGAAAATCAGCACTGGTTAAAGCACTCACCGGAACCGATCCGGATCGATTCAAAGAAGAGAAAAGCAGGGGAATCACCATTGACCTCGGGTTTGCGCACTATGTGTGGAAAGACGCCATCGACGTTTCATTTGTGGATGTTCCCGGGCATGAAAGATTCGTTCATAACATGCTGGCTGGTGTGGGTGGTATCCAGATTCTGATCCTGGTAATCGCAGCCGATGGCGGTGTCATGCCGCAGACAAAGGAACACCTGCACATCTGCAATCTACTGGGAATTCAACAGGGGATCGTTGTCC
>JAOZRE010000018.1 GCA_029940215.1 bacterium
TCCTTAAACGTTTCTGCAAATTTGACAACCTTGTCATAGTTTACCTGTATCGCTGCAAGTGCCAGCTCGGCTGCCAGTCCCATGGCGGAGATTGCGGCAACATTCTCGGTTCCTGACCGCAGACCGAACTCCTGGCCGCCTCCGTGGGTGACTGCTTTAACAGGTGTCTGCCGCGACATAATCAGAGCTCCTGCCCCCTTGATCCCGTGGAATTTGTGCCCACTGATGGAGTAAAGGTCAACCCCCAGTTTTCTCATATCTACCGGGAATTTGGAGAAGGCCTGTACGCCGTCTGAATGAATCAGGGTTTCCGGATTTTGTCCCTTAATGGTATTTGTGATTGCGGCCAGATCCTGTATGATTCCAGATTCGCTATTGACATGTTGAATGGAAACAAGCTTTGTTTCGGGGGTTATCAATTGTGACAGATGATCAAGGTCGACCTGGCCGGTCTCGGGAGAGATTTTCGCAAAATCCACAACTGTGCCCTGCTGCTCAAGCCATTCGGCTGTTTTGATCACGGCCGAGTGCTCCAGCCTTGTGGTAACCAGTCTGCCCGGACTGCGTTGACGATCCCCCAGAATCCCCTTCAATGCCAGGTTGTCGCTTTCAGTACCGCTGCTGCAGAAAATAACGCCGGCTTCTGGAACATTGAATGCTCCAGCCAATTGTCTTCGTGCCTCATCAATTAATCGTCTGGCCTTAATCCCCGGTGTATAGGTGCTGGAGGGGTTTCCAAAATCCAGGCTAAGGCAGGTTTCTACCTTTTCAAGGACAAGGGGGTGGGGCCGGGTTGTGGCTGCATTGTCAAGATAGATCATGATTCAGCTATGGACTTTCAAGGTGGTCAAGATATTGATAGGCGTTTTTGAATAGAAGGAGGCCTTCGCCATCTTCCTCGGAAAACGTGAGCCGTGTCCAGTGAGGGTGATTGGTATAATGGTTGTATGCTTCCGGATGTGGCATCAGGCCCAATATAGTCCCTTTTTTATTACTCAAGGCAGCAATATTTTGCCACGATCCGTTAGGGTTTTCTGGATAGCTGTCGGTCGGAACTCCCTTCTGGTCAGCGTAAGACATGGCGATCAATTCTTCTGAAAGAATCTTTTCCTGTATCGCTTTTTCTGTGATGACTATGCGTCCTTCACCATGTCGAACCGGGAGATACATTTGTTTGATACCTTTTGTGAACACGTTGTTGTTGCTGGGGTTGACTGCAAGGTGGACCCAGCGGTTTTCAAAAATACCTTTGTGATTTTGAGTCAGGGAAACAGTCTGTTGTTGAAACGCCAACTGCTCTTCAGGTAACAGGCCGAGTTTCACCAGAAATTGAAATCCGTTGCATATGCCCAGTATTAATTTACCGTCTGCCACAAAGCGCTTCAATTCTGCTTCAAGATCCATTTTGTCTGGAGAGGAGTATTTGAATCGATTGACCCCCACCCGGGCGGACCCGAGATAATCGCCGTCAAGAAAGCCCCCAATAAACACCAGAAAACGATAGTCACTCAATTGAATATCACCTTTTAAAAACCTCAGCATATGAACAATATCGACATGAGATGCGCCGGACCGCCGGCAGGCATATGCGGTTTCTTTTTCACAGTTTAGTCCCATTCCGGAGAGGATCAGGGTTTTTCGACTATCCATCTATTACCTTGTATGTACCCGGTTGTGTGTATTCAGTTGGCTGCCAGTAGCGGCCTTAAAATCAAAACAGTCAGCTGGTTTTTGATCTGAACAGCTCTTAAAATATTCAGACTATCGATTAACCCGCAACAAAGAAATGGGTATTCTCGCTTTTTTTGATATATGTCCCTAATGTTTCTGATTTTACAGTTTTTGTAATTGCTAGGGGAGATTCTCAGGGAAAAATGTTCAATTTGAGGGTGCCAATTTATTTGTATTATATTACAATGATTTAAAACAGAGAACGGGCAATTTGTGGTCGGCAGGCAGTTGTCCTGTGCCGGGCTTTGACGATAGTTGGGCGCGCTTACGAGATTTTTCCTCGATACCCTTTCACCACAAAACATCCAAAATGGTCCAGCAAAATAAGAGTGCAGGTATGTCTGCTGAATATGTGACCTACTTTAACCAGCAGTTTGAATCCTTTTCGAGCCAACAGGATGAGTACTCTCTTACCGACAGAAAGGCTCTGTACGAGAGCTTTTTCCAGGCGGAGTATCTTGACTATCGCCGACAGATGGCTGAGACAATACTGGTCAGTGAGAGTGCCTTTGATGTTGTCGCGGACCACTCCGCCTGGATGGATGCCTGGATTATATTTACCTGGCAATTTGTGTACGCTGAGGAAGAAACATTGATGCGGGAACTGCTCAAGGAGAGCGATAAAAAGCTGCTGTTCTTGAAGGGTACCATACCTGATAAGCAAAAAAAGAAGGAGGAGCTGACTGAGTTTCTCCATTCCGCGAACAGTGAACCACTTCACATGGAAGTGGCTGAGAGGGCCTATTATAAAAACAGCTTGTTTGACCTTGAAAGAGACCTTGAGGAGGTAGAAAAGGAATTGGGTATCCTGGAAGAGATTACTCCCCAGATTGCCTCAATAAGGGTCGATGAAAGTAGAATCCTCGAGGGCCTGGTTATTTTTGCAAGAGGCGGATATGGAAGAGCTGAGCTTACCTTCACCTCAGATATCGATCTCGGGTATTGTGTTGACCTGGATTCAATCTCTGCTCTCGAACAGCAGACGGCGAGGGAACTGATCAAACGAATGGAGGACCTGTTTCAAGACCTGGACCTGGATATTGCGTCCCAATATTTTGAACTGAAGGAGGACCTGTCTCGCTTTAGTCAGACAGCAGCGCTGCACACGGTCCCATCGTTATTGGAGGGGCGTTCAATTATCGGGAACCACTCCAACCTGAAGCAGCTAAAACAGCAGATTTTAACCATCTGCCCACAGGAAAAGATGATCCGGTATCTGAAAAAGCAGTTGGATGAACTGAAACTGGGGAGTAACGAGGCCTTCGATATTAAGGAAGGATATGGTGGGGTAAGGCATATTCAGTTTTCAATATGGATGGTCCTGGTTGTTGTCAGTCACGAGAGCGGGAATTCTGTCGACATATTCAATTTCCTGAAGCGAAATGAGTGGATATCTCCACTTGATGAAACGCGATTGAATCAGGCTCTGGAACTCTATTTTGATCTGCGGAATTTCATCGGGCTATATGAATTTTTCTCCAAACGATTGGGCAATATGGGGTTTGAAAACCTTGTTAAGCGTCAAACAGAAGGAAGCAACTTCCTGGATGACCAGTCCTGCATGGCTTACCTCAAATTGAAGGATCGGTTTACCACGGTCGACTTCCTGGATCGCTTTCGGTTGTTTTCCATGCACACTGTGGCAAGATTGTCTCAATCCATTGTCGGGAATATACTGGATCGGACCATCACACAGAGGCTACCAGGGTTTATTCTGTTCAAGCATCTGGGAACGAATCAGATAACCCATTTTAAACCCCTGGATGAAAGCCAGGGGGATGTCGAATCGGGGGTCGTCAGCAAAGGGCCGCTGGAGGACTTTTTTCTTCATCTTCCCAACCTTCTGGAGTTGTTCAAGTATATCGGGAAGTCGGGAAACCAGTTGAGTTCAAACTTGTCGGAAACCCTGTCCGCCCTGATTCCGGATCTGTATCAATCCGTTCAATTGGAACATTCAGATCTCATACGCCAGTTTATTTTTGATCTGTTTGTGACCGAAAACGGGTCGGTGGCGATTCGACAAATGATAGACATAGCATCTCCCTTGAGTCGGAAAGGGAATATCCGGACCATGCTGGGACTATTCCTGCCCGAGGTCAATCAGATGCGCTATCTCCTGAGGAATACCGAAGTACATGAATTTCCGTTGTGTCTTCACTCCCTGAAAGCGCTGGAGCAGGTTGAAGAAGAGATAGAAAACGTTCAGAAAAACGAACCGGAGCTGTGGCGGTTCATCAGTGAAAAGGATATTTTTGCGTTGAAGTGGTCGGTGTTTTTCCATGATGTGGGAAAGATCAATCCCTATCGTAATCATGAAGAACTGGGACCGGTTCTTTCTACCCAAATGCTGCTGAGGTTGGGTTGGGCAGAGGATTCTGGGACGTTGGACCTGATCCGCCTGTTAATTGAGCACCATCAGTCGGTTGTTCGTTTCAGTCGCTTGTCGACCTATCTGGATCTTGGAATTTTGAAATTTTTTGAACTGGCACAACGCGATCCCGTCAAGGTTCTGTTACTCTATCTAATTAATATTTGCGATTATAAGAGTGTCAATTCAGAAATGAAGCACCGGACTGTTCACCTGGAGCAGTTTTTTGAAAAAACAGTCAGTATCCTGAGTGAGTTCAAAGGCGGGCAGCAGAAGGGATCGATGAATGAGGTAATTAACAACTATCTCAATCGTATGGTTTCAGAGGTGCGGACGTCGGTTCTGTTGAAGTTGTTGTTAAATCAATGTTGCAACAGAAGCCTGGAGGATATCATTCTGTCCCCACTCAGAAAACTGTCGGTGGAGGCGGAGCAGGAGGTTGAAAAGCATCGAAAGGAGCTTGAAAACGCACTGATTTATCTGAAACTGGCTGAACTGGATCAAAAAACCCTGGAGAAATACAGTATTCGTTTTATCCAGATCATCAGAGCATCGATTCCGGAAGCCTATATATTTGAACTGGTAAAACCCTTGAGTTCACAGTGGAACTGGTTTTTTACCACGGTTCCCAATCGATACCTGCTCAGTTCGGACGTTGGTGTCATCACCTCACAACTGCAGCAGTTTGAAGCCAGACAGAATCGTAATCCGAGGTTTTCTCTCAATAAGGGGGAGCCGGGTGAATATGATACGATTTTGTTTTATAGTATCGGTGATTTAAAAATCCAGGCGAAAATTGCTTACGCTCTCAGCTGGCGGGGCGTCAATATTGAGAATGGCAAAATCAACAAAGTGGTTTATGCTGACAATCAGGAAGGCTGGGTGGGCTTTTTTAACGTCTCTCAGCAAAGTGGAGAGGATAGGCTGTCTAATATCGAGTTGGAATCCGTCATCGAAAATCTGATAATTCCCCCTTTGAATCCACCTCCGGTTTCTAAGCGGGTGGAATCGCAAATCCAGGTGCAGTACTTTCACGAACCGGAAAAGGGCTACCTGATACAGGAATCGGACAAGGGGCGGTTCGCACGGAAAAAATCGGATTTTATTGTGGTTAAAATATCGCTGTTCGACGCTCCATTTTGTTACTACAAGATTATGCGATCATTCGAAGCCATTGGGATTATACCACAACAGGTGACCATTACGACTATCGGAAATCAAATCATCGACTACTTTTATATCCACCCTGAGGATAAAGAAAAGCTAGTGCGGGACGGGTTTAAGAATTTGTTGCAGAAGTATGTAAATGCCAAGATTTATGTTGAATAGATCAGCAGGAGGCAGTTTGTCAGGCTTGGTTTGATTAACTATGATGAGCAATCGTTTTCAAATTTTTTATGATCGAATAAGGGAATATAATGGAAGAGGAAATTAAGGTTGGTTTGTGTGGTCTGGGAACTGTTGGTTCAGGTGTGTTCAAGCTACTGTCTGAAAATGCATCACTTATTAAACAGCGTACCGGCAGGGATATCATTATTAAAAGAGTGGCTACGCTGGATCGATACGATAACTTAGGACTTGATTTCTCCAATACAGAGGTGTCGGATTCAGTTGACGACATTTTGAGGGATCCGGAAATTGATATCATAGTGGAGCTGATTGGTGGCAAGACGATTGCTAAAAAAATTGTGCTGGAATCTCTACAAAATGGAAAATCAGTAGTGACTGCCAATAAGGCGCTTCTGTCCGAGTATCTGGAGGAGATCTTTCGAGCGGCAGACCTGGCGGCAGGAACACTGGGTTTTGAGGCTGCTGTAGCTGGCGGAATCCCTATCATACGCAGTATCCGGCAGGGATTTTCCGGGGATCGGATTGAAAAATTCTCAGGAATCGTTAATGGCACCGCAAACTATATCCTTACCGCCATGAGCCGGGATGGTGTCAGCTTTGACCATGCGTTGAAAGCGGCCCAGGAAAAAGGATTTGCAGAGGCCGACCCTGCTTTTGATATTGAAGGTATCGATGCGGCTCATAAAGTTATCCTCTTAATGGCTGTCTCATTTAATGCCTATTTTGATTTTAGCCAGTTGTCGGTTGAAGGGATTACAGGCATTGAACCGATTGATATTGCGATTGCTGATGCGTCAGGATTTGTTATTAAATTACTCGGTAGTGGATCAAGAACAGCAAACGGATTCCAGGGGCGGGTAGGGCCGGCACTGGTCAGCAAAAACAATATGCTGGCCTCGGTTTCCGGGGCGTTCAATGCGGTTTCAGTTTGGGGAAATTTTGTTGGGGAAACCATGAGTTATGGGGCTGGAGCAGGATCCTATCCAACAGCATCAGCAGTGGTATCAGATATAATTGAAACCATCAGGGCAAAAAGCAACGGAATGGATAACCCACTTCCGCTTCTGAATATCAACGCTGAGCACCTGACACATCAGGATATTATTCCGCCGGAACAGACGGATGGTGCGTTCTATCTGAGGCTGCGACTGGATAATACTGAAAAGTCGGTTGGCGATATCATACGAATCCTTGATGAAGAATCAATTGGTATTCAATCAATTACACAGAGGCCTATTTCCAATGATCTGCCCACACAGAAGTACATGATCATTTTTACTGAAAGCGCAAATGAAGGGCAGGTAAAGATTGCGATAGAGAAACTGAACGGTTTGTCATTCGTCACAACCCTGGTTAAAATGATTCGAGTCGAGCAGGATTGAAATATCGCGGGGCGATATTGCTGATCCGCGAGTCGGTAGAACAGCTTGAAGGCGGATTGGAAAGGTTTCATGTGATTGCCCAGGATCAAGGAGAAGCTCCTGAGGTACCGAGCGATTCCTTGAAAATATTGATCCCAATCCTGAAAACACATCAATATAGGCTTTTGCTGTTTTGCCGATTATGATAAGGATCAATATTACGAAAAATCAGGGCAGCAGATATTTCATGGCTGCAAAGTCTATCCCGGGTTTAAGTTACGCATCTGGCGGCAACCCACATGAAAAGAGTTTGATTCCGCCTGTAGGCACTCAAAAGCGGAATGTCAGAGGACTTTAACCAACCATTAACATTTGGAAATAATTTGGCAACTTCAAAGAAAAAAGCAACAAAACCAGCTGGAAAAAGAAAAGAAAAGGTCGCTAACACACATCAGGATCTGGTGGAGATACCGGAGAATCCACCAGAGGAGAGCGAAGAGCTGCAAAGGGATATGCTGGATGACTTCCTGTTTCACGCAGCGAATTACATCTACGTTCGACGCAAACTGTTTATCTCTCTGGCTATCGCTCTTGCTGTAATCATTTCATCCATCTTCGGGGTATTCAGATTTATTCAGTATCGTGACAATCTCAGGAATGAAGAGTTGTATGCTGTTGAGAAGATTATCAATAATCGGGCAGTTTCCGAAGATCGACAGTATAAGGAGGCAATGCCTCTTCTGACCCGTTTCATCGAGTCACACCAGGATACAAAGCAATATATTCTGGCACGGCTTTACCGGGGAGGATTGTACGCATCACGATCTGAATTTGGCAATGCGGAGGCGGATTTTGAAGCGGTTCGCAGTTCTTTGAATAGTGAGTCGGAACTATATCTTCTGGCCAGTCTGTATCTTTCCAATGTGTTGAGAGATCAAAGTAAATTGACTCAGGCTATCGAGGTGCTGCAGTCGGCTCAAACTGGAAAAATGACCGATGTTTTGCTGATGGAGATCGCAGAGTTATATCTGCAGACCGGTCAAAAAGATAAAGCGCGGGAAACCCTCGATATCCTGTTGATGGACTTCCCAAAAAGCCCATTTGCCGGGAAGGCCAAACAACTGTTGGGGCTCCTGTAACCAGTTGCGTAAACTCAATTAAAAGGTTATAATCAAAGGTCGTATTGAGTAACGCCTCACGTGGGGCTGTCTGCTCGCCTAGCTAGTAATAGAAACAAGAAGACAAACAGGATTGGTGATATGGTTGCATCAAAAAGTAGTTTTGAAGAGACATACAATTATCTGGATCTAGTTGAAGAGTATGATCAGGAGCCGGGTCTCAATCTATTCGAAAAAGTTCGGATAATGACCAGTCGTGCAAAAGATCTTTACGCTGGAAAAACCAGCCGGTTGGCTTCAACCGCTGATGGCGGAAAGCCGATTGCGCTTGCACAATATGAGCTGTTGAAAGGCCTGATTGAGCCGAAAATTCAGGAGCAGGAAAAGCAGTCTGACTATTTGGACGATATGGACTACGAGTAGTCATGATCTGTTAAGTTCCACCCTCGTTTAAAGACCAGCATTTTCAGAAAGGGGGGGGCGATGACTCCCCTTCTTGCCACTCAACCGGTAACTGGTTGGCAGAGAACTGCACCACCCTACCACCTGCCCTCACAGATCGATATGAAATCCATCGGATATCAGCTTGGATATAAGAGGCAACCGTCTCGTATAGTTAAGATAGGTGATCTGAATCTGGGTGGGGAGTGTCCGATCCGCATTCAATCCATGCTTTCAACCCCGACCAGTGATGTCGACGGCTGCTTCAAGGAAATCCTGGCCCTGGACCAGGCCGGTTGTGAAATGATGCGCTTAACGGTCCCCTCCCGGAAAGACCTGTCTGCTATTCCCGAGATTCGTCGCCTGATGAGGGAAGAAGGTATTGTTAGACCCTTGATTGCAGATGTTCATTTCTCTCCGCAACTGGCAATCGATGCCTGCGAATTGTTTGAGAAGGTCCGGATTAATCCGGGCAACTACTCGGACCGACCGAAAAGTGCCCACGCCAAAGAGAGTGGCGCCTGGTTTGAGGCGGGATATCAACGGCTCAAAGAAACGATTATCCCGCTTGTCAGCAACCTGAAGAAGTATGGGCGGGCACTTCGGATCGGGGTCAATCATGGTTCGTTGTCATCACGAATGATAGAGCGGTATGGAGACTCTCCCCAAGGCATGGTTGCCTCTGCACTTGAAATGATAGCGCTGTTTGAGGACCAGGGGTTCGATCAACTGGTGGTCTCGCTTAAATCCTCCAACCCGATTGTGGTGCAGAAAGCTTATCGTCTGCTTCTGGAAGAGCAGGCGTCTGTAGAACCGGTAGCGCTTCACCTGGGTGTTACGGAAGCCGGGAACCACATGATGGGGCGCATTAAAAGCCTAGTGGGTATCGGGGTGCTATTGGCAGACGGGATTGGTGATACCATCAGGGTTTCATTGACTGAACCCGGGCCGAATGAGATTGCGTTTGCCAGGTCCCTGATCGCTTCGATTGATAAATCGGGGGTGACGGCAGGGACGGAAAAGAGCACCTGGAAAAGGCCTCTCAATCATCAAAGTCCGGCCAGTCAACAGCTTGATCTGGAGAAGGTGGCCATCGGGAACCGCTCTGGACTAAAAATTGGAACTCCTGCAGACTCAGAATTGCCAGCGTGTGCCTTTGAGTTCGAACCCGATTTTCTTTACAGTTCTTCAAGCGGATACTTCAAGATAGAGGGGCATTCAGAGCCCCTGCGGGTGACATCGGGTGATCAGCTTCCTGAAGTCAACCCTGCTCAAAAAAAAGCTGGTTCTGCTATCCTGATTCAAAGTGATGCCCCGCTTTTCCATTTGCGGAAGATCCATAGCCAACGAAAAATCGAGGTTGAGGGATTGCCGATAGGCCTGGTGGTTCCCCCGGAAATAAATGAGAAAGACCTCTGGTATGATATTCAGTTGGCTGGTGTTCTCAGTGAAGGGCTGGTAGATTTTTTGCTCTTGCCGGAGATAAAAAGTCACCAGGCGCTGGAAAGGATATTGAGTCTGTTACAGGCTACCCGTGTCCGAATGATTATGACCGACTATATTGTCTGTCCCTCATGTGGTCGAACACTATTTGATATTGAACGGACCGCAGCGGAAATTAAAAGACATACCCATCATTTGAAAGGACTCAAGATTGGTGTGATGGGCTGTATTGTCAATGGTCCCGGAGAAATGGCGGATGCAGATTTTGGTTATGTCGGCAGCGGAAAGGGTAAAATTGATCTCTATTTTGGACAGACCAGGGTTCGACGCGGGATTGCAGAGAATCAAGCGGTAGAGAAGCTGATCGAACTAATCAGGGAGAAGGGAAGGTGGCAGGAGCCTACAGAAGACTCAGAAACAGCAGGATAGCAATGGCGCTACCCTGCCGGTGGGGACACTATCCGCTTAGCGGATATATGACTTGAGAATTTCCTGGAGGTTTCGGACCGCCAGCAGGGCATCTGCTCCGCTGACAGGCGCTAGTGGGGCAAAGCTACCGGTAACAGTGTTGTTTACCTGCATCAACCCCCGAATAATCACGGTTCGCACAGCATTGTAGTACCAGACATCCGGTCCAACATCTGGGAACGGTGAGGATTCACCAACGTAACGGGTTGCCAAAGAGTTATCCCGCGTGATTTTAATCAGGATGTCCTGGAGCAATTGAGCGAATTCCGCTCGCTTGTACTCCTGGTCCGGATAGAATTTATGGGATGGGTCTGGACTCAGTCCTTTGATCTGCATGGCCATGATCTGCTTGATGGCAGCCTCCATGGGATGCCCATTGATGTCAACCGCTTCCGGGTATTTCTGTAAGGGGTCCATCTTCATCTTCCGTTGCGATTTTGGAACCTGGTAGCCGCCTTTTCGTTTTTTCTTCTGGTCACGATATAAGCGATCCAACCTCAATTCTGCAATAAAAAGACCGGCAATATCCGCACGGGTGATTTTTTCCACATTTGCCACCTGCTTTCCAAACTCGCTGCCGGGCATGGCCCTTTGAATTCTCTGAATTCGCTTCAGTTCGCGGTTTGCCCGTGCTTCGAAAGCACCTCCTATCTCCAGAACTTTCTGATAGAGTTGGGAAGCCTGGCTGTAGTTATAGCCGGCGCTTTCCGCCTTTGCCATATAGAATACAGAAGCGGCATTACCCGGTTTTAAATCCTGGGCCTCTTCAAAATGATCCTTGACCTTTTCGTACCATTCTACCTTCGGTAACTTCAGTGACAGGTATACCTGCATGGCATAGTTGTGTGCTCGGGCCTTGTCGGCTGTGGAGGATGCATTGTCCAGTGCCTGCTCGATTTGCGAAACGGCCTCATCAAATACCTCCATTCGAGTCTGGTCTGAGACACCTGGTCGCGAAGCTTCATAGGCGGATGCAGCTGCCATTCCACTGAGTGCGGGAGAATATGAACCGTCCAGACTCAACGCTTTTCGATAAGCCGATCTTGCAGCTTCATACCCGGAGTTTATCAAGGCTTCGTCTCCCCTTTGCACGTGAAATGAGGGGGTGTCCATGGCTCCTGTCTTGCTGCGTTTTTTAGCGGCGGGAGGAGCACAGGCCACCATAACGAGTATTAACATAATGACCAGGCCGAATGCCAGGCTTCTGCTCTGTCTCTGCATATTCTTCATTGTCAGTTCCTCATTTGATTTTGCCGGCCTTCTATTATCAACCGGCAGTTTTGATCAGCTTATCCGACGATAATAAGAACCCTTGCTTCACGCAAAAAGGATTGGCTGGCATCCAGTTTTTCCAGAAGGCCAGCATCCTCGTTTGAGATGGTCAAATCGGTTGCCTTGTCGCTGCTGCGTGCTTTGATAATGAGAGGATTTCCTTTAACACGCTGATGCTGTCGTGCTTTTTCCATATCCTTGACGTATCCCACGATTCCGTGCTGCAGGACAAAGTCTCTGTCAACAGCGGCAGAGCCATAAATTTCCTTTCCCTCTGTGTTGTATACTTTAGGGGACATGGCCGGGCTGATTCCCGCACCACGGGCATCAATGATCAGACCGGTGTAGACGGTGCCGGCATCTCCTCCGTAGGAGGGTCCCTCTTTTTTCTTCGCTTCCGGTTCCTGTTTTTGTGCGGCAGATTTGTTCATGCTGGTTTCCTGTGTGTCAAACTGCTCATTTTTAATCAGGATCGACATGATATCGCGAAGATACATTTTCATGGTAACCCACACCGATCCATCAGACATCTCTTTCGGTTTTCCTGCCTGGATCACCTGGCGAATTCTGCCATTGATCTGTGTATTGATGGTATCGTTTTCCAGCATGCCGGCCTTAACGGTTCTTGTAGACGAAATATTGATCCCTTCTACCATCTGCAGTAGATTTCGCATGGCGACCAGCCTTGCTGCCTCGAGTGCTGAATATCTCTTCTGAGCTTGACTGACATTCTGCATGGGGACCCCCATTCCAGTGGCATAAATGACCCCGTTGCTCCAGTCGATACAACCGTTTCCCTGCATGGTTGTACAGTTACTCTTCACCTCGTTTGGCATACAGGACGCTCCGGAACAAAACTCCTCAGCCCAGATGGTGCCCTGAATGAAAATCAGGATTGATGTTATCAGCAATAAACGTTTCATTGATAAGCCTCTAAAAATGTTTATAAAATTGGCAGACAAATTCAAGGCACAGCAACCAAAAAATAAAGAAATTACAGTTACTTATGTCCGCGTTGGTGCCAAAGGGAAATGATACGCACCACTTCTCTTTATCTTATCAACTAAATCATTCAATATTAGTGCAAATAATGAAACTATACGGTAAAAATAAATTAAAAAAAACAAATTCCCCAATAATATAACCTGTTTATACCCAAAAAATCCACAATGAAATGCCTCCGATAATTATTCGATAGATGCCGAATGGTATCAACCGAACCCGTGTCAGGACACGCAAAAACCATTTTATCGATACCCAGGCTACGCCAAAAGTGATGAGAAAGCCGATGATGAAATAGCCTGCATCGGACAGTTCCAGCAACCTCCATGACTTCATGAGGTCATAGCTGACTGCGGCAAACATCACCGGTACCGCTATAATAAAGGAAAAGTCTGCTATGGGCTTATGTTTGATTCCCAGCAGCAGACCTGTTATCATGGTCGATCCGGAACGAGACATCCCCGGCCAAACAGCCAGGCACTGGCCTAACCCTACCAGAAAAGATTGTCGATAACTGATTTCTTCCAGCTTGCAAACGGAATAACGGATTGGCAATAACTCGACAATAACCATTAATAACCCGCCTACAATCAGCCCCAAAGAAACGGTCACAGGGCTGAACAATTGCGACTTGATGATGCTGTACAAATATAATCCCACTATCATAATGGGCATGATCGCCAAAAGAATATGAAGGCCGGTTGGATGGGTATTGCCATTAAAAAGCGAGCGATAGATGTCAGTGGGGTTAAGCTTGTGAGGCAACAGGCCAAGAAAGCGTTCACGGTAAATGAATACAACAGCGAGAATGGCGCCGGCCTGGATGAAGATCTGAAAGGTTGCTGCTTTTTCACCGGTGAACTGAATGAAATGTCCAAACAGAATCATGTGGCCAGTTGAAGATACGGGAATGAACTCTGTTAATCCCTCAATAACAGCAATTAGTATGGTTTGAAGATATATGATTGGCATCTTTCTTGTTTGATTTATTGATATCTCTGGTGATGGAACTATTATTGCTTGATAACGGTAAGGATACTGACAAGTCTCTGTTTAAGGGTCGGCTCAAAAATTAGTTCACTTTCTGTTTGCAAATAGATTATGTGAAGTTATTTATGAACGATCCCTAAGGTTTTCAGATAGCGGGGAATTCGTCCAGAGGCGGAAGTGACCATTGGTTGGTTGGTCTCCATTTTGCGCCCGGTTATCGTGACAGTTCTACAAGTCTCGACTGAAGGCGCACCGGCCTTTAGAGGTTAGGCAGACAAATCATTAATAGAGGAATTAAAAAAACAATGGTAGAGATTCAAACAGAAGAACATGCAGAAGACGATCTTTTTGACGAGGGCGTCAGTCAAAGCTATTCTCGACATTCAGCCGCTTTTGATGAGGAATCGGATGTTCCCCACGGAGAGGTCGATTATCTTCATGATGTTCCGGTAAGCATGCATGCGGTTGTCGGTGCGGCAAAAAGATCCGTTCAGGAGATCATGCATCTGAAAACAGGCTCTGTATTGGAATTCAACAAGGTCGTCGGAGAACCCATGGATGTGCTTGTGGGAGGCCGGCTGATGTGCCGGGGCGAAATTGTTGTTGTAAATGAACGTTATGGTATCCGGATCAGTGAGGTGATCCGTGCAGAAGATTTGGAAGAGCCTCTTTAGCTCTTTTCCCGGGAATATTAGTTGATGAACAGGGGTAGATGGGGTATACCTACTGGAGTCAAATATCCCCGAGAAGTAGGGGGCTTCAACCAAAAAACTGCAGAAATTGTCTAGGATATCATATGTTTGAAGGTTCGTATCTGGTGTGGATGGATCTGGAAATGACGGGGTTGAATTCAGAAGTAGACCGAATTCTGGAAATCTCTACAGTCATCACAGATATCGATTTGAAGTTGATCGCTGTGGGTCCTCAACTGGCTATTTTTCAAGAGCAGGCGATCTTAGATAAAATGAATGAGTGGAACCAGGAGCACCACGGGCAATCGGGTTTGATTCAACGAGTGCTGGATTCTGAGATAACTGTTGAAGAGGCTGAAAAACGAACAATTCGATTTATTGAAGAGTATGTCAAGGAGGGTGAAGCCCCTCTCTGTGGCAATAGCATCCATCAAGACAGACGATTCCTTTACCAGTACATGCCGACCCTGAACGGCTTTTTAAGTTATCGGAATATTGACGTTAGCACGATTAAAGAACTCTCCTACCGTTGGTTTCCCACCCTTCCTAAATTTAAGAAACAGAACAAGCACACGGCTCTCGAAGATGTCCATGAGTCAATTGCTGAACTGGTGTACTACCGCAAATACCTTTTTCGGGATCAGAACAAGGTCTGAACGCCCCAAGTCTTAAGGGGATCAACGCTGGAAAAGAGCAATTGATTTCCCATACTGCTCAATTGAAAGCTTGTTGCAGTTGGCTATCCATCTGAGCGTCTCGTCGGAATAAAAACTGACATGGGTCGAATCCCTTTGATAGTACCACTGTCCAAAATCCATATCTGCCCGTATCAGCTGTGTCATGACGGCCAGCCAGCCCCCCTTCCTGACAAGATTTATCAGTCGTTCCCAGTCCGCTTTCGGGTTCCGGAAATGTTCAACGACTTCGGTGCATGTGACGAAATCGTACTGCCGGGACAATAGCCCCGTTCGATTGTGATAAATTGGGTCGAAATGTTCTGCCTGGTACCCTTTTTCGTGGAGTATTTGTGTGAGAACAGGGGCAGGGCCGCATCCATAATCCAGACCATTTCCGCCTGGGTTAATTTTCGGTAGTAGTGGTGCCAGAATTTGTGACAGAAACTGGCGGTATCCTGTATCATCCGGACTGTTGTTGTGTTGATCATATCTGGCTTTTTCCATATTGGATGATACATGTTCACTTGAAGGAACAAAAATCAGCTCGCATCGGGGGCACCGAAAAAACGACCGGCTACGGTCCTGATGAAACGCTTCAATGTCGTTGTGAGAACAGAGTGCACAAGCTTTGGGCTTCATACGTGCCGTTTTTTTGAAATAGCGATTCAGTGAAAATACCAGCTGGTAACTGTCCAATAAGGTATCGATGATCGGGAATTCTGACAATCAGGTTGCCCAATTATTATTGGCTCACTATCTAATTTCGGGCTTTCCGAAGTGGATTTTTGGGATTTTAAAAAAGTACCGGGCGTGATATTCTTATCTTTTAATACACGGGACGACTTGAAGAGAGGCTCCACCTGTGGGGCGGTTCTCTTGATGTGGTGAACGGAGCTAATGATTTTATTGCAAATATTTGAAGAATTAACAGGATAAACTATGGAATTGAAAGCAACAGTAAAAACAGAAAAAGGAGATATCCAACTGAACCTTTTTGCTGATCAGGCGCCTGTGACGGTGGCCAATTTTGTAAATCTGGTTCAGCGTCAGTATTATGACGGCCTGAATTTTCACCGTGTGATCGACGATTTCATGGTTCAGGGAGGATGTCCCGCAGGTGATGGCAGGGGTGGACCTGGCTATCAATTTGAAGATGAATGTACAGCTGATCTGAAGCATACCAAGCCTGGTGTACTGTCCATGGCCAACGCCGGTCCGGGAACCAATGGCAGCCAATTTTTTATTACTCATGTAGCAACGCCCTGGCTGGATATGAAACATACAGTTTTTGGAGCGGTTCTGGGTGATGCTGATATGGAAGTGGTAAACAGTATTCGTCAGGGAGATAAAATCACTGCGATCGAAATCTCGGGAGACAGTGATGCCCTTCTGGAACAGCAGAGTAGTCGAATTGCGGAGTGGAACCAGGCGCTGGGATAAGAGGTGGGTCGGGTTTGTGACGGCAGATGGGTTGGAGAAATCCATCCGCCTGTCAGATAGTAGTGTTGTAAGCGGGCTTGTTTGAAACCGCCAGTGTTGACTAGTCCCGACTTCCTCCGAGGAGGTGCAGTAGCATTAAAAAGAGGTTCAAAATATCAAGATACAAGGACAGCGTTGCCGAGATATATTCATCGGTCGGATATCGCTTCAGTATGTTGAATGTATCGTAGATGATAAACCCGCTGAAAAGAAAGACCCCGCCTGCAGAGTACAGAAATGATATCCCTGAACTCTTGAATATAAAAGCATTCAACAGACCACCAACGATCAGTACAATCAGCCCGGTGGTCAGCATACCCCCCATAAATGAAAAGTCTCTCTTAGATACGATTGTGTAAAAGGAGAGCCCCGCAAAAATAAGCCCAGTTAAAAAAAGCGCATTGGTGACCGTGCTGCCGCTGTATCTAAGCAGAATGGGAGCAGTCGTGATACCTGTCAGTATCGTAAAACTGAATAGCGCGACCAGCCCCATGGTCTCTTTTTTCCTGGCCCACATGGTAAAGAAGATTGCGGCAAACTCAAGGATGATAAATAGAAAATAGTTGCCAGCCACTATACGTAAAAAGGGTTCATTGTTCAGGGTTGTCCATGATGCCCCGGCTGCCAGAAATACGCTGATGGACAAGAGTCCATACACCTTTTTGAGAAATGCCATTCTCTCCTCTAAAGGGGCGACTGCCGCCGGAATTGATTTCCTGATGCTGTGAGCTGTTTGCATAGATACTCCTTATGTTATGTGTTGTTTTTCGTTGTTGTTAGGAGACCTGTTTCTTGTCTCTATGCCCTTATTTTATCATGCTATGTGGATTGCTACAACCGTATAAGCTAAATTACGTTTCTTGCTGAAAACCATAAATAACGTGACATTGAGCGTGGAGGGGGGGGATAGAAGAATTCTACCGGGAGTTGCAGACCGGTTTGGGGTGTTTATCGATAGCTATATGAATAGACGTAGTAGCCGGTGGCGATTTGTCCGGACGAGTCTTTTATGATCTCTGATGTTTGAAACAGGTTGCTGTCATAGATATACTCATATCGGATTCCTGCGGTGGCGCTCCCTCCGGAAACCGTATATCTCTGCTCAACCAGCCGTTCGCCGCTGCTGCCATATTCGTACCTGGTCTGTTCATCGAGTACGAAAGAAGAGGTAAGGTAGTCATATTTCTGATACTCGGTGAGTTTGCCGGTTGAGTTGTAAGTCCAGATGTGCCTGGTCGAGGGTGAGGTGCTGACAGTATCCCCATCGCAAAGAAAACGGGTTTCTGAAATCAATTTGCTGCCGGCACTTGTACTGTATGTATAGTCACTGTTTTTATAGACAGTGGTGTTGTAACAGGTTTCAACGGAACTGCTGTCGACCTGATAAGAGCGAATGGTTTCGGTACGACCGTCACTGTAAAAGGTGTAGTTCTGTTTTATGTCCAGCTCTCCTGCCGTATTGTAATGTTTTTTCGATGTGATCCTTCCCTGGGCATCTCTCGTGTAGACAATATAGCTTGAAGGTGATGTCCAGCCGACACCGGATGTGTAGTCCTGATCCAGGACCAGAAATCCATCGGAATACCACTTTTTGTCCTGGCTGATCCTGGTTTCAGTCGACCCGGACACATTGTATGTCATGTACTGATAATCCGCTAGTTGAAGCAGGTTACTATCCTCATAGTGTTTGATGGTAACCTCTTTAAAGACAACATTGGTATTGCTGCTGAATTTTTCTGTTACCGTCCCGATTGAATTTGCTGAAATGCTCCCTGAAGCGGTTCTGTATGTGGTGATGGTAGTGACGATTTTGACGATGGTCTGTCCGTTGGCACTATTGAAAAAACCGTCTCCAAGGTAGTCCAGGTCGCTGCTGGCCGTGAAACTGCCCAGTGCTCCGTTCTCATCAAACCGTTTATACGTGTAAGTCTCTGTTGAATTGGTTACCGTACTGTCCACTTCGATCGCTGTGGTGACTGATCCGACAAGGGTGTTGTTTGTCCCTGATTTTTCGATGTAACTGGATGTATAATAACTGCTGGTTGATCTTGGATCGGATGAAAACCCGAATGTGACCAGAGCGACTGAATTATCCGTGTTATTCTGGGTTAAGATGGCATAACTCTGGATCTGTCCGGTTGAACTGTTATAGCTCAGGGAATAGGTTCGAAGTGCTGCATCGTATGCCAGTTCATTGGACGAATTGAACAGGGTTCTCTCTATTGAGGCAAAGCTCAGTGGGCGGATGACACCTGATGATGCTCTAGTGTTCGGAAAGGACTCATCAGCAAAAGGAGGATAACCAGTATGAGTCTGGAAATACTGGGGGCCGGACGGGTAGTTGTCATTGAACGTCCTGACCGTGTTGATTGTCTTGTTGTGGTTGCTTAAGAAATACTCCGGTACCTGGCTGGTGTCGGTCACTGTATTGCTTTTGTTCAGCACGCTCTCCGGTGTTCCCTGTTCCCAACCCCAGTAGTACGGGGCAAAACTCTGGGTCCCTGACATGGACAGGGTGTAAACGCCCTTGACCTGATTGGCTGAGGATCGGTTGTAGCTGATATACCGGGACAGATCAAGAATGGGGTCGTAGTCGGTCAGTGAAGATTGGAGAGCGTTATCGGATTTACAGGCGAACGCCAGCAGAAGAAGCACAGGGGCCAGAAGCAGATAATTGGCAAGTTTTATAACTGTGTATTTCATTCTTAGCGCCGACTTGGGAAAATAAATGATTGAAGGTTCTTAAAAGCCATATCGGACCCCTGTCAGAATCTGTGTTGATCCAGTTGCAATCTTGAGTCCGTCAAAGCTTCCCTGGGATGAAATGACCAGCATCCCGATTCCAAACGACATGCGGCCCATTTGATAAAAAACACCGCCGCCGGTCAAGTATCCAAGGTTTGAAGAGCTACTGGTAGATACGTTAGTAATGGTGAGTGTTGCCTCTGTATAGGCCAGCCCCGCAAGCAAATAAAGGTCCCATGTTGACTGCGTTGTTGCACTGGACATGCGGTAGGCCGCATAGGTTGTATTTTTTTTAAGTCGTGTTTTCCAGTTGTGATTGTAAGCCGAAAAATTCAACTCAGCATTGGTCATATTGTAACCCATTCGCAGCCAGTCCCAATCAAAGTAAATCTCAAATTTATCGATATCCTCTTCTCCACCAACATCCGAGAGATCCTTTTCCTGAGGTTTGTGTGAGGCAACTGCATTGATTCCGAACCTGGAAGAACTCTGGATGCTACCTGTAACAGGGGGAGGGGCTGTTTCCTGTGCGAGTGTGGTCATAGGAAAAATAGTGATCATCAACAACGCCAAGAAAATAGTGCAAGATTTCTTTTTATAACAGGCCGTCAGATGGTGTTGTGATATGTGGATTTTCATTGGGCTGCAATATTTTCCCGTTCCCGAAGGCTATAAGGACAAAATTGTCATGATCGTTGGTAGAACTACCCTTGAACCAATACCAGCAAATCTCGTGCCCGTCTGATGTTTATGAGAAATTTATTACTTTTTACCGTTCAACTCAACCGATTCAATGAGCATTGGGGGTCTGTTTTTTCAATTCAACAGAGATCTTTGGATCTCACCGATTGTCTTAGTTAGAACAGTTTGCCAGAATAGGTATCGGAATATTGATTTTTGATGAACTGTTAACCCATACCCTTGATTATGATTAGTGTAACCGATCTCAGTATGCATTTTGGGGAAAAAGTCCTGTTTGAACGGGCGAATTTCCAGTTGAACTATGGCAACCATTACGGGCTGGTGGGTGCAAACGGATCCGGAAAGTCCACGCTGATGCGGATTCTGTCAGGCGGAATGACGGCTGAGAAAGGAGCGATCAATGTCCCCGGTACGATTAAGCTGGGAATATTGAAACAGAACCACTTTATCTATGAAGATGAATCCATTATCGATGTGGTGATGATGGGGAAAAAACGGTTGTGGGACGCCATAAAAGAAAAAAACAGCCTGACAGAAGAAAACCAGGTCACCGAACAGATCGGAAAACGAATAGCGGAACTGGAAATCGTCATTGCCGATCACAATGGATACCAGGCTGAAGCGGAAGCGTCAGAACTGCTGGCAGGACTTGGCATCCAGCAGGTGAAACAGACTGATCACTTGAGCACCCTCTCCGGTGGTTACAAATTGAGGGTACTTCTGGCCCAGTGTTTATTCAGTGAACCGGATTTTTTGCTGCTTGATGAACCAACAAACCACCTGGATATCGCCTCCATCATCTGGCTGGAGGAATATCTCAATCGATTTCCGGGTACCTGCCTGATCATTTCACATGACCAGTACTTCCTGAACCGGGTATCAACCCATATTATCGATATCGATTATGAAGAAGTAAAAATATACACCGGCAACTACAAGCAGTACACGAGGGAGAAAGAGCTGGAGATATCCCAGAAGGAAACGGAAATATCGAGGCAGGAAAAGAAAAAGGAGGATCTTCAGCAGTTCATTGACCGCTTCAAGGCAAAGGCGACTAAAGCCCGGCAGGCCAATAGCAAAGCGAAACAACTTGATCGCATGGATGATATCGTCATTAAGCGCACTTCACGGATATCTCCTTTTTTCTCCTTCGATATTTGTCGCCCGTCCGGGAAGGTTGCGTTCACCACCAAAAACCTGTCCAAGGCTTTTGATACCACCAGGGTTCTGGAAGATATCTCGGTGGAAATCAATCGTGGTGAAAAACTTGCCGTCATAGGTCCGAACGGTATCGGAAAGTCGACCTTTTTAAAACTGGTTGCAGATATTATCAAGCCGAGTAGTGGCACTGTCCAACCGGGACACGAGATTTATTCCGGTTACTGCCCTCAGGACCATAAGGATATCATTCCTGATAATACCACCCCCTTTGAATGGCTATACAGTTTTTCGCCTGGAGAAACTGTCAGCATGATTAGGGGTTTGTTGGGGAAAGTGCTGATAAAAGGGGAGGACGCTAATAAATCAACCTCAGCGCTGAGCGGTGGTGAGTCTGCAAGATTGATATTTGCCGGAATGATGCTGCAGAAACCAAATCTGCTGTTGCTGGATGAACCGACCAACCATATGGATATCGAATCACTGGAAGCACTCGGGAATTCATTAAATGACTATCCTGGCACCGTCGTATGTGTCAGTCACGACCGCCGCTTTATTGAGAGCTTTGCCACCGGAATATTGGAGCTGAAACCGAACGGTTTTGATCTGTTTTCAGGAAGTTATCAGGAATACCTTGAAAAGCAAGGGGAAGACCACCTGGACAGGTCGATGTCGCGGAGCAAATCTGAAAAACAAAAAGCCCCTCGCAAAAAAGCACCGGTCGATAACAAAAAATGGAGAGAAAACAACAAAGCGGCCAGTAAGCTGAAAAGAACCATTCAAAAAAATGAAAGCCGTATTGCCGATCTGGAAGCGCAAATTAGTGGCCTGGATGGGGAGATGATGGATGATGAACTCTACAAGTCGGGCAACAGCGACCGGCTAAAGGCTATGCTGGATCGCAAGGACACTTTGAATGGGGAGTTGAACGAACTATTTACTGTCTGGGAGGAAAATCAGGCCAACCTCGATAAAATGGCTTTAACATCCGGATAGAATGTGGCGTAAGCCCTGACCCTTGTCTAGAATTTAAACTGGAAATTAAAACGGGGAAGCGTACGGTTCTTCACCTGGGCAAGATCAAGTCGAAAAGGCAGAGATTTCGTTTCCAGCTTTGATACCGGTTGTCCCTGCGGGATATACAACGATTTCGTTCCCACGGCCATGCCGAGCAGGATTCCAGTGATAACCCCAACACTCAGAAACCGAACGTTATCGCGGGCGTTCTCCCCCTGTACCAGGGCTAACCAGCCTCCGATAACCGCTCCTGTCCCAATTCCATAAACAATATTATCAGGCAGGAGTTCCTTATCCTTTTCCAGGGCTGCTGCAAGATCAATAGAGGGGCGTCCTGAAATTCTGGCTGCCGCTTCCGCCTCTTTAACCTCCTGTTCTCCCACGTATTGGGTATCAGTCGTTTCAAACTCCCTGCCAGTAGAGTCATGATACTGCTGTTCCTCCCAGAGATAGTTTCCTTCGTCCTCAAGGTACCCGCCGCTTTGAGCAAGTGCTGGACTCGTTAAATTGAACAGGAAACAGAAGATTGTCAGTATGGCTGCAAGCAGGCGTATTTGTTTCATCGGGCTGTTTTGGTTAACTTGGGTCTATTGTAATCTCATGAACTAAGAATTTTGTCCGTTGACCTAAAAACAAGCTGTTTTGACAAGGATATGCAAATGATATGCTACAATCATCCCATAGCAAAAACTAAAAGAAATATGCAGGTGTAACCAACTTAGCCCAATTGACTTCAAACCTATATTTGTGGGAATTTAGTAACCGACGACTTTTTGAATTTTGTAGTATAATTCGGGGAAAAAATATGAATGCAGGAAACAGTCAGACAGAAAGTGCTGATAAGGCCATTAACACAGGTCAGCAAGGGTTTAGTTTTATTGAGATCATGATCGTTATCGTGATCATGGCGGGTATGATAGCCATTGTCGGGCCCATGCTTTTCGGAAAGCTGGACGAAGCCAAGGTTGATCAGGCTAGAATTCAGATGAAAAGTCTTGTCGGGGCTTTGGACCTTTATCACCTTGATAATTCGGTCTATCCCTCGACTGATCAAGGGATGGAAGCCCTACTACAACAGCCGTCGGTCGGGAAAGTTCCCAAGAACTGGCGGGGACCGTACTTGAGGAGTACCAAAATTCCCAAGGACCCATGGGAGAATGACTATATTTACCAGTCGGAGGGGAAAAATATAATGATGAAAAGTCTTGGCGCAGATGGTGAAGAGGGTGGAGAGGGCATTAACGCTGATATCCCTCTGGACTAAACACCTGCCATGATTGATAGTCGGCTGGAAAAAAAACCGGGTTTTTCTCTGCTGGAACTAGGTGTTATCATGTTTATCATGATGATCATTCTTGGCTTTTCCCTGCCCCGTTTCCCCCGCCTGTTTGAAAGTGATCTGCAGCTGGAGACCCGTAAACTGGCTCGGCTGATCGATGAACTCAGGCAGCAGGCCATATTCAGTGGTGAAACACAAAAACTGGTTTTTGATACGAAAAAATCTGAATATACTGTTTTCACTGCAAAGGCTGACCAACCAGAACAATTTGCCCCTCACAAACAATTCGATAAACCGGTGCCGTTGAAGGCTCCGGTGCAGTTTTATACGGTTTCGCAAATAGAAACGCCCGAGGGAGACAGGCAGTTTGCGGGTCGCAAGATAGTCTTTGATAAGATATTTGGGCAGCAGTTTCAGGTCTATATCGACTCTTCAGGGTTTGTTGATCTGTTTACCGTTCGGTTGAAAGACCAGAAGAATCAATTGTCGCTTTCCGTCGTTAATATCATGGGAAAGATGGTGATTGGTAAAGAAATTCCGCTTTGAACCATGATTAACTCAGGGATATCTAATCGAAAAGTCCAATCGGATAACCGCAGGTACTGTTTCGGAAAGGTAAAACCATGTTCCCGCTGATGCTCTTGAAAAATAAATCTGGGTTCACGCTGCTGGAAGTCTTGATTGCTTTTGCACTTCTGGCAACTCTCCTGACGGTTATTATCCAGTCACAGGCTGAAACCGCCTTTTTTCTCGAAAAAACCGGGAAGCAGCAACTCGTCCAGAGAGTTGTAATGAACGAACTCTCAAAAGCAGAACGGGGGTGTGGGACCAGCATGCCCACCGCAGGCGACGGCGAGTTTTCGGGAGATCACGTGCTTGCCGGCAGCCATTGGCAGAGGGAGGTGCTTGAGGAATCCTACTTTCTTGGTATGATACAGGTCATCCGCATTTCATTCCGTGTCAGTTGGGAAAATCCCAAGAGTGATTCGGACCATGTCTTTGAGTCCAGTATTCTCTGCGGGAGGCGCTAAATGAAACAACGCGGCTTCACATTGCTGGAACTGTTACTGACATTGAGCTTGTTTGCGGCGATTATGGGCCTGCTGATGAATGTTTTCTTCCAATTCAAGGACCAAACCACCCGCTTTGACGCGAGCCTGGACTTGAGGCAGGAGGCCAGAATCCTGGAACACTTGCTGAGGCAGGACCTTCAGGCAGTAGTCTACCTGAAAGCGTTCGTCAAGCAGTTTCCGGGGGAGGAGGATGACAGGCGCAGTGGCATTGTCGGTATAGACGAGCAGTCGGGGGAACAGGAGAGAGACCGGATTCATATGCATGTGAATCGGCCAACACGCTTTTTCAGAGGGATTCCCCCTGAAAAAGACCCCGGTATTCATGAAGTGAGCTATTATCTCGAAGTGGACGACAACAACCGGCTGCAGTTCAACAGACGAGAGCAGTTTTATATTGATCTTGACATTACCGACGGAGATGAGAGTATCGTCCACGCGCTGTCGGAAAATGTGGTGGGGTTTGACATCAAGTACTATGGGAAAAACAGCTCCGATCCTGTCGAAGAGTGGGGAGCCCCGGGAGCTCTAAAGCAAACAAAAGAGGCCTCCAGTGTGCCGGCGGGTGTGGGGGTAACCTTGAAGTTACAGACCCAGGGAGGCGAAATCTTCGAGACACAATTCCAGATTAATCTTCAGCCGTCCATGGGGGGGGGGATCTCATGGGATTGATCAAATCAACACATCATTCACAGCGACAGCAGTTCAAGGGAGTGGCTTTACTGATGTCTCTCTCTGTGGTCCTGCTTCTGTCGGTGGCTCTGATGAAAACCTTTGAGAAGCGATCGGTTGAGGTCGCACAACTGGGACATAATCTGGACCGGTTTCAGGCGGAGAACTTGTCCCGATCGGGGCTGAAGCTTATTCTGGTTGCCATCAAACAGGTAGGGTTGGTGACCTTTAACACCTTTCTTGACCCAGTTAAGCAGATGGGGTTTCCGGTGGGTGATGGTACAGTGACCATCCAGGAAGTGACCCCCATTGACTATCGGTATGATTTGAACCGAAAAATCAGTCGTTATGAAGATCCCCGCATTCAAGTGTTTAAAAATATGGTCAATATGAGCAAGGAC
>JAOZRE010000019.1:0-16807 GCA_029940215.1 bacterium
TAAATTTTATTTTATCAGTAAAAACCGGGTCCTTTGAGGTCGGTCTGAGACAATCGGCTTTGCCTTGAACTAAATCCCCCCTTGGGGCAAGTGTTGCCAGGGGAGAAAGGGGGGTGTCAGTGCGGGTAAATAATTTTTCCGGTTGTCTTCAGGTCGTATCCAGCATTCCCTTCAAAGAGTGATTCCAGGGTTTCTCGGGTCAGCAGCCCCAGGAAAGCCTGTACGGTTCTGTCAAAAAACTTCTCCTTGGGTACCAGGATGTCGAACCGTTCCCAGCGCAGAGGCAGAAAATCAAGACCCAGTAGCGATGCGACTGCACGGATTCCGGGAGCTGCATCGACCCGTCCGGATAGAATCTCCAGCCCGGCATCCAGGTGTCTGGGCATCTCTTTTTCATATCCCTTGACAGATTCCGGTTTTACACCTGCTTTTACCAGTTCCCGATCAAACAACAGGCGTGTACCGGTTTCCAGGCTTCGATTCACGATCCGCATGTCAGTTTTTTTCAGATCGGCAACCGCTTGAATGTCCTTAGGGTTTCCTTTGGCCAGCAGAAGCCCCTGCTCCCGTCGACTGAAGTTGATCAGGGCGGGCATGCTTTCCAGTTCGCTGCTGGCAAAGTCAAAGTTGTATTCCTCTTCGTCATCCTGCAGCAGGTGACAGGCAGCAATATGGCACAGTCCCTGTTTGAGGGCCCTGAGCCCTCCCATACTCCCCATATTTCCGAAAACAGCCGCGTATTCATGATAGGTTTTATTAAAGAGGTTCACTGCCCGGTCCAGTAAGGGATCATTGCTACCCGTAATAATCAGCAGATTTTGGTGAATAGCGGACGGTTGTGGTGATTTGGGGTAGTTAATCGTATTGGCTTCGACCCATTGTTCCACCAGGTGTTTGGGGAAAGACCATTTACCCGTCATTTTGGTTGCCGGTAATCCCTTTTCAGCCACCAGCGTATAGACCATTTTCTCATTAACCCTGAGAAATTTTGCTACCTCTTTGGTTGAAAGCAGAATCGTCATTGTCATTTAGTCAGTAAGTTAATGTGGGAACGAAAAATCCCATTCACCACAAAGATAAAAAGTTCACTGAGACAAAAGTTATACAGCTGGTCTGGTAATTTTGCCATGCATTCACAATACATGGAAACCCTTAACGCTTCAACGACTTTCCTCAGTTTTATGATCAGCTTACGCCATAATGCCCTGAATAATAAATATTATATTGAATTTGCTGATAAACCATCACTATTTCCCTTGACATCATGTTGGTAAATAACTTATTTTTTCAGGTACTCGGTGCTACCGAACCCCAAAGCCAGACCGCTCGGATATTCTAAAAACATCAGGTTAGATAGACGGTATTTAATAGCCCTGAACATAAATCAAACGAATTGTTCAGGCAAAGCAAACCGCTATTGACAGACATCCGTTGGTCAATTATCAGCGTTTATTGGTCGAGATACCTTTCCGCTGAGCTATTTCAATTCAACATTACTGCGACGATTTTTCACTCCGGAAAATGAGGGCGGATTTCTCTGTCCCCAAATCCGGCTATTACCAGGATGCCATCACAGGAGGTATATGATGCAACGTCTTAAGAAAATATCGAAAACAATTTCGCTAATGTTAGGTTTAGGGGCTATGGTTTTTTGCGGAAACGCTTTTGCCAAAGATATCAAGGTTGGCGCCATTATAAATCTGACAGGTCCTGCTTCTTCCTGGGGACAGTATCACGCTAAGGGACACAAGGACTATTTCCGGTATGTAAATGAGGTGAAAGGTGGTGTTGCCGGGAACAAAATTAAACTAACTATAGTGGACAGTGCTTACAAGGTCTCGGAAGCAGTCAAGTACGTCAAGAAATTCAGCACGCGCGATAAGATGGACATGCTGGCAACATGGAGCGCCGGTTCCGGTATTATGGCCAAGCCCATTATTCAGCGGTATAAAATCCCGAACATCAACTACTCCACTTATCAGGGAATTCTGAAGAAGCCGGTGGCCTATGCCTACCTTCCTTTCGGCAGTTACATCATGGACTCCTATGCGGTTCTGGAATACATCAAAAATATTCACACGGGCCCGAATGCCCCGAAAGTGGGCCTGCTGACATACAATAATGCCTACGGTAAATCGATTCATGCTTCAAGTAAGGAGTACGCAGCCAAACACAATGTCAACATCGTTGATATTGAAGAGTTTCCACCCAAGGCCCTGGATCTGAACACCGAGTTGTTGCGTCTCAAGCGAAAAGGTGCCGAATATATTTTTGTACAGAACTTGCCATCCGCCATTCTGATGGCTCTACAGGCAGCTGATCGTGCCAATTACAAGGGGCAGTTCTTTGGAACCTGGACCTCAACCGATCCCGATTTTTTCAAACGGGGCAAGGGTCTGATTCGTGACCGTGTTTTCATGCAGTTTCCAGGCTGTCTTCCCGGCGACGATGCTCCGGCAATGAAGATCATGGAAAAACTCTGGAAGCGATACGGCACTGTTTCGAAATTCGACGCTTCATACTGGGAAGGTGTGGCCATCGCCATGATTATGGAACGGGCCTTTGAAAAAGCGCACCAGCGTTCCGGCACGATTAACAGCAAAACTATCAACGAAGCCCTTGAATCTTTCAGAAATGAGGATCTTGGCGGCATTGTTCCCGCCATCACATACACCTCTACTGATCACAGCGCCTCATTCAAGGCCAGGATCGTTCAAGTTCATGAAGATGCCACATACACACCGGTTACGAAGTTCTGGGTGCCGGGCAAAGAAAAAATTACCATTCTGAGATGAAAACGTTTCGTGGTGAACCCAGCATTTTCAGGTCCGACCCAGGCCATACGGTCAGGTCGGACCTGGAACTGTCCGATCTGACTCTGAAGTTCGGTGGCATTACAGCTCTGAACCGGATCAATCTAAAAATCAACACCGGAGAACTGGTTGGTATTATCGGTCCGAACGGGGCCGGTAAGACCAGTCTTCTGAACTGCATAACCGGTTACTACAAGCCGCAGAAGGGAAGTATTGTGTTCAATGGCCAGGACGTGACGGGTATGGCAACTCATCACCTGACAAAGGTCGGAATTGGCCGTACCTTTCAAAATATTGAACTCTTCTCCGGCATGTCTGTTCTTTCCAACATGCTGCTGGCCAGAAACCTGCACTGCCGTTACAATCTGGCCAAGGCCGCCATCTTCTCCCGATCGGTCAGACAGGAGGAGGTTCACCATCGACAAGTCCTGGAAGAGCTGATCGACTTTCTGGAGATGCAGTCAATTCGCAAGGAACCGGTGGGGTCACTTCCCTATGGCATGCGTAAACGCGTCGAACTCGGACGGGCATTGGCTCTGGAACCACAGCTTCTTGTACTGGACGAACCTCTGGCCGGCATGACCCTTGAAGAGAAGGAGGACATGGTCCGCTTTCTCGTAGAAATCAACACGACCTGGAAGCAGACCATGATACTGGTGGAGCACGATATGTCCATCGTCATGGGTATCTGCCAGCGTATCGCTGTACTCGACTTTGGTATTAAAATAGCTGAAGGAGATCCAAAAACTGTTCAGAATCACCCGGAAGTCATCAAAGCCTATCTGGGCGAAACCGCCTTGATTTAACAAGAGAACCGTATGACCCATCACCCCTCAAGTGCCAATATCCCGGCCCTGACACTCCCCCAGATGCTGGTTCATCAGGTTGAACAGTTCGACGACAGCCAGACCGCCATTCGGGAAAAGGCCTACGGTATCTGGAACCGATTCAGCTGGTCCGATTACCTGGACTACACCCGGCAGACGGCTCTCGGGCTTAAGGCGCTGGGGCTGAAAAGAGGTGACAACGTTGCACTGGTTGTGGACAACCACCCTGAATGGCTCTTCAGCGAGTTGGCCGTGCAAGCCGTTGGTGGCGTGACAGTCAACCTGTTTACATCAGCGGTGGCCAAGGAAATCATCTTCGGCATCAACCGTATTGAAGCCCGGTATGTGATTGTGCAGGACCAGGAACAGGCGGACAAACTGGTCGAAAACCGTGAAGAGTTGCGAACCGTTGAACGGGTTATCTACATCGACCCGACTGGTATGCGCAATTATGGTGATAATGATTGGCTGATACGATACAGCCAGCTACTTGCCGATGGTCAGGAGCAGCATACCGCATCACCGGAATTGTTTACAAACGAGCTCCAAAAAGGCAGCCCGCAGGATGTGGCCCTGATGATTATGACCTCGGGAACCACCGGGTTACCGAAGCTGGTCATGCTGAGCCATGAAAACTTCACCGACATGGCATCGAAATGGCTGGAGAGCTCCGCCATATCGTCCGGTGACAACTGGATCTCCATTTCACCACCGGCCTGGATTGTCGACCAGATGTGGGGAGTGGGTATCACACTCTTCGGTGGACTGGTCATGAATTTCCCGGAAACCGCCGAGACGGTCACCGAAGATTTCAGAGAGATTGGCCCGGCGATTATTATTACCTCGTCCCGTTTTTGGGAGGATCTGGCATCAAAAATCCGAGTCAAAATTAACGATGCCGGACTGATTAAACAGGGATTCTACCACCTCGCACAAAAAATCGGGAAGGCTGTCATCCATCGGGAAGAGGCGAAAACGCAGATTCCGATTCACCTGCGTTTTCTGAAATGGCTAGCCGCCGTAACCGTTTCCCGGCCCCTGCTAGACCGAATTGGGTGCCTGGGGTTTGTTGAGGCGTACACAGGTGGACATCCCATCAGCCCGGAGGTCATTCGTTTTTTTCGGATTAATGGCCTCAATCTCAAACAGTGTTACGGTATGACCGAAACCGGGGGTATTTTTCAGGTTCAACCGGACGGTGAAGTCAAGCCTGAGACAGTGGGAAAACCCCTGCCTCGCACAGAGATCAAGCTTACTGAGGATCAGGAAGTGCTGGTCTCCAGCAAATCGAATTTTGTGGGATACTACCAGAACGAAGAGGCAACAGCCGAGGCCCTGGAGGGCGGCTGGTTTCATACGGGTGATGCCGGACATCTCGATGATGACGGACACCTGCTGATCCTGGGCCGGAAACAGGATATTATGCGAACTGCGGAAGGCGAAGTGTTCTCACCCGACTTTATCGAAACCCGGTTGAAATTCAGCCCCTACATCAAAGAGACCGTGATCTGGGGCGAAGGACAGACCTACCTGTCCGCCTTTATCAATATCGATTTTGAAAATGTCGGCAGCTGGGCGGAAGAGCGAAAGATCCCCTACACCACCTATCTGGACCTGTCACAGCAGAGGACTGTTGAAGAGCTGATCTGCGAGGAAGTGCAGACCGTCAACAACAGTCTGCCGGAGGCCATGCGTCTCTCCCGTATCATGCTGCTTCATAAGTTGCTGGACGCCGACGATGAGGAGTTGACGCGAACGGGTAAGGTCCGCAGGAAATTTGTCGCACAGCGGTACGCAGAACTGATAGAGGCCCTCTATTCAGACAAAACCAGCCTGGAGGTCAAAGGGCAGGTCAATTACAGGGACGGTACCATTGGTACCATCGAAAGCACCATCAATATCCTTTCCGTCTCTTAAGGAGTTAATATGTCGTTTTTTCTTCATCTCCTGGTAAACGGTTTATCGCTGGGATTTCTGTATGCCTTGTCAGCCCTTGGGTTTGTTATGATATACAAATCCAGCAGCGTGTTGAACTTCGCCCACGGGGAACTGATGGCAGCCGGTGCATTTCTGTTCCTGGTTCTGACTACCTGGGCGGAACTACCCATCCCTCTGGCTTTTATCCTGACGCTGTCCGGTTGTTTTCTGCTGGGATTTGTGATCGAGCGTCTGTTCCTGAGGCCGTTGATCGGCGAGGACTTGATCCAGGTTATCATGCTGACCGTCGGGATGGCTGCCATGTTCAAAGGGTTGCTGCTGTTTATTTTTGGAGGAGATATCCACCAGTACCCGTCCTTTCTGCCGGAGGCGATGAACCTTCACCTGGGCATCATCCAGATTCCGTCAGTCTATGTGGCCACCTTCATCATTGGGATTCTGTTCCTGGTCATGTTCGGCTTTTTCTTCAAATACTCTTCCCAGGGAATCTACATGCGGTCGGTAGCGGATAATCAACCGGCAGCTATGTCTTTAGGTGTGCACGTACGGCGAGTTTTTGCACTTTCCTGGGCCATCGCAGCAATGGTGGCTGCCATGAGCGGTATCGTCCTGGGCATTATAAATGGCATCAACGTCCACGAATTGAGCTCCATCGGTCTCAAGGTGTTTCCAGTAGTAATCCTGGGAGGACTGGACAGCATTGGTGGTGCCATTCTGGCCGGCGTTATCATCGGCCTGCTGGAGACCTTCACCGGTGGATATATCTCCACATCACTCAGGGAAATCATTCCTTACGTGGTGCTGGTCGTGATACTCATGGTCAAGCCATATGGACTGTTTGGTCTGAAAGAGATAGAACGGGTTTAAACACTAAAGGAGGCCGTTAGGGCCGTTACAATGCGAAAACTTCATTATCATCTGTGTGGTAATTATAAAGAGTCTTACGAAGAGGAGTTGGCTATCTTCGAGACCGATTTCGGCCGGACCTGGATGCTAATCGGGATATTCGTGCTGCTAGTGGTCATTCCACTGACAGGCAGTTCGTATACGCTCTATATACTGAACACCATCGGGATCTATTCCATTGCAGCGATCGGGCTTAACCTGCTGATCGGCTTCACCGGACAGATATCCATGGGCCACGGGGCGTTCTTCGGTGTCGGAGCGTATGCTGCGGCTGTAATGACGACACGAATGGGCGTGCCGCTGCTGATCGCCCTGCCAATGGCCGGCGTATTCACGGCTGTGGTCGGTATGTTGTTCGGTATTCCCTCCCTGCGACTCAAGCACCTCTACCTGACCATAGCGACCCTGGCAGGACAGTTTATCATCGAGTACATTTTGGTGCAGTGGGAAGGGGTCACAGGTGGAGCCGAGGGGATTGCGGTTTCCAACGCTTCCATTTTCGGGATTGAGCTGGACTCAGATCATGCTTTTTTCTTCCTGATTTTCATCAGCCTGATTGTGTTGACCTGGGTGATGGTCAATCTGATACGTACCCGCTTCGGCCGAGCCCTTGTCGCTATTCGTGATAACGACCGGGCAGCTGAGGGCATGGGGATTCCCATTTTCAAGTACAAATTGTTGGCCTTCGGTATCAGCTCGTTTTACGCAGGTTTTGCTGGTGCCCTGTTCGCGTTCTACATGATGACCATTACGCCAGAGCCGTTCAACATGTGGCTCTCCATCGAATTCATCGCCATGATCATCATTGGAGGTCTGGGCAGCGTTTCAGGAGCTATTTTCGGTACGATTTTCATTGTCTCCCTGAGCGAAATACTCAGCATGATTACCGAATTCCTGATGAATTATGGATCGGCCTCCGACCTTTCCATCACTATAGCACCGTTGCGGGAGTTTATCTTTGGGCTTTCCATTGTCCTTTTCATCATTTTTGAACCCAAGGGACTGGCCGAGATCTGGCGCATTGTGCGCTCTAATTTCCGGCTGTGGCCATTCTCCTATTGAGCCGACCCATGACGACCGAGCAAAAGTTGCTGATCAATAATATCAGCGTTGTTTATTCAGATGTGATCCAGGTATTGAAGGGGGTTTCCCTTTCCATCGCAGATAAACAGATTGTCACCCTTGTAGGAAGTAACGGTGCCGGAAAGACCACGACCCTCAAGGCCATCTCCGGACTTCTCAAGCCTGAAAATGGAAAGGTGACCGAAGGTTCCATTGAATTCAAGGGAAAGTCCATCCAGAACCTGCCGCCGGAAGCCATTACCCGTCAGGGAATTATTCAGGTGCTCGAAGGCCGGCAGGAATTCAAATACCTGACCGTGGAGGAGAACCTGCGGGTGGGGACCGCAACGCGTTTTGGCAAGCCATACCATAAAGATCTGGAAAGAGTTTATGAACTGTTCCCCGCCCTGGCCCGCCGCAAGAAAACGCTCTCCGGTTTCTGCAGTGGAGGGGAACTGCAGATGATGGTCATCGGACGCGCCATCATGGCCCATCCAGACCTGTTGCTGCTGGACGAACCCTCACTGGGTCTGGCTCCCCTGCTGGTCAGGGAGATTTTCCGGATCATCCGCCGCGTGAATGTTGAGCAACAGACCACCATCCTGGTCGTAGAGCAGAACACCAACATGGCCCTGCAAATTGCCCACTATGGCTATGTCATGGAGAACGGCAAGATCGTGCTGGAAGGTAATGCCGAAGACCTCAAGGAAAACCCCGACGTCAAGGAGTTCTACCTGGGTACCGCCGGTACTCAGGGTATCAAGTCCTACCACAACCTCAAATCGTACAAACGCCGTAAACGCTGGCTGTGAACTAATACGGCAACATGGCATCACCCTGGATGATAAAGAGTTTGGCAAGTACCAAACCATCTGTTTCTGTTCGCTAACAATCAATAATAAGGAGTTGGAACATGACCAGTCCGTTCACGGTTTTGATTGCCGGGGCAGGCCCCGGCGGGTGTATTCTGGCGCGGGATCTTGCACAGGCAGGAATAGATGTCACCGTGTATGAGAAGGGAGATAAAGATTCACTGGGTCATAACTGGTCTGACGCGGTTGAGCGCATTGCCTTGGAAACTGTTGGCTTTGACGTTCCGGAAGTATCGAGCACAAACACAGGCCCCCTGGTCAAGATTCCAGGAAAAGAGGATGGGGACAACGCCATATTCGAGGAACATGCCTATCCCGACATGGATGTCTGGGCCCCGGACTATAGCTGCAAAAAACAGATCAAGTTCCGCTACATCACCACTGACCGGAGAGCACTCGGTCGGTTGCTTGCTGATCAGGCGGAACAGGCTGGAGCGGTATTTAAATACAGACACGAGGCTTCAGCTCCAGTCTTTAAGGGCAGTACCCTAAGCGATGTGTTAGTAAAAGGGGCCCAGGTCAAAAACCTTGAAACAGGTGAGACGTCTACTGTCAATGCTGATATAACCGTCGACGACACGGGCTACACGGCTGTTCTGAGGACTCAACTGCCCACAGAGACCGGAATCGCCCGTCCCTTTACCAACGATGAGTTTGCCCTCGTTTTTCGGACCGTCAGGGCGCGGGACAAAAACCAGACCGATGCAGATCAAGTGCCTGATCACTATCGTTACGCCTATAATACCGGTTACCAGTGGGCCCAGGTCTTAAATGAGGATGAGATCGATATCGGTGCCGGAATCAAGCTCGGTGCTGATGTCATGCAGCCCGGGGATACAGTCGAAGAGTACATATCAAAACACCCGTCAATTACGGAAAATAAGATTCGAGGAGGTGGTGGACACTGCCTGGTTGGCATATCGCCATTCAGCCTGGTTGCCAGTGGATTTATGGTCATCGGAGATGCCGCCAGCCAGACCATTCCCATGACAGGATGCGGTGCCGGCGGCGCCATGGTCGGCGGGAAACTGGCTGCAGAGACGATCATTGCCGCATCAAAAACCGGTAAAGTTGATATCGGTGCTCTCTGGCCCTATAACCTGAGCTGGTTCGTGACGTCGGGGCGCGGCTCCAATTTCGCAGCCCTGACCGCCTTGAGGAATATTCTGCAAACTGTCAGCAACGAAGATAACTCATACCTGTTCCGGAAAGATATATTCAGCGGGGAGATGCTAACTGCCTCCATCAACGGTATTTTTCAAAAACCCACCCTCTCGTTAATGATCAAGACCCTGACCGGATGCATTGGCAGACCCGGTTTATTGATGAAACTGAACCAGGCAACCACCATCGGAACAAAGCTCTATAAACATTATCTGAACTACCCGCGAAGCTGGAGCCCCGAACGGTTTGAAAAATGGCTTAAGAAGGCGAATCGACTTTTTACAAAGACAAACCCATGAAGGCACCGGAGCTCTGTAATTGACCGGCCCTTTCAGGGTTCAGGTGAGGTGAGGGGTGAAACGTTTTTGATTCAGCTCCATTGGGAAGCAAATTGCTCGGGACCCACTATCTGATAATCCCGTTTTCTAAGCTCCTCAATCACCGGATCCAGATCGTCGGTCTGGATTCGGAAGACCAGGATATACTTATCGTCATGCAGAAAGCTGGCAGCTGACACAAAATTGAGGCCCATATCAGCTATCATGTTTGACACCTCGGCCATCACACCGGGCCGATCCTTGAATTCGATGGCAAAGCGGGACCCTCCGCGATGGAGTCCCATCTCCTCTACCAGGACATCCAGCATCACACTGCGATTGATATAGCCTATCAGATTTCCTGCTGCATTTACCACCGCCAAGCCTGGCAGATCATGTTGAGCCATCACCTCAGCCGCTTTTTCGATCTCCATCTCCGGCGTAACTGTAATCAGTTCCGGGCGCAGGAAGTCCGACACGAAAATATTGGACATGGCGTCCGGCAGCTCGTGTTTGCTCAGCATGGTTGCAGGGGACGGCAGCGCTGTGTGGACATCCTCCTTGTGAATATACCCGATCAGTTTATCGTCTTCCACAACGGGCAGCAGCCAGAGTTTGTGCTCATCCATCAGGCGATTCGCCTCTGTAATCAGGGTGTCTTTCATCACGGACACCAGGTCCGTAATCATCTTTAAACCGACATACATGGTTTTATCCTCTGCTATTCTCCTGAAAAAGGAGTAATTTCAACTATTTTTTCATCGACCTGTTGTCACCCATTCTTGCCCAATCCACGGGAAATGACAACCTTTTTCTGTGTGGCCGGCGTGACGAAAATGACTGCCGTAAACAACCCCTCGATAACCCTCCTTGAGGTCAGGGAGTATGAAGTCTATTATACCTGCTGACAATCGACCGGGTAAGAGGCCCCACCTTTCCACTCCCGATGAACGTATCATCTACCCTGACCACTGGAACCACACCAATTATGCTATTTGTGATAAACAATTCGTCAGCCTGCACCAGGGTTTCGAGGTTGGCCTTTTTGAACTGACTGTTCATGGAGTCGTCTTCAATAATTACCTTTCTGGTAATCCCGGGCAGAACACCATCATCGCGTGTCAGGACAGAATTACCATAGATCCAGAAAACATTGCTGCGAGAACCTTCTGTTACGTATCCACGGTCATCTACCAGAAGTGCATCATAAAACCCGGCATCCCTGGCAATTTGATAACTCCGCAGACAATCCAGATAGGAGGTGGACTTGAACTCCGGAAGGGCTCGTTGTTGATGAACCGACTTTAAGCCTACCCCTTCGAATATGGATTCATCTGGTATCAGTTGGGAGGATGTCACAATCAGTTGATCTGAAAACATCAGGATTTTTACACGCTGTAGCTCCCAATTGGAATGAGCTACCACCCGCGTAACCATATTTTTGATCTCCAGGGTCGAATAACCGGACCTGAGCCCAATCTGACCTGCAGCGTCCAATAATCTCTCGATATGATCTTCCAGCCGGAAAAACCGTCGGCCCTGATAGGTTCGAAATGTTTCAAAGAGCCCCACTCCATACATAACTACATCTGAGAACAGGTCAATCCGAGCCTCCTCTTTTTCACACCAGTGATCATTTATCAATATAACCATGTTTTTAGCCAGCTAGTGGTCTGTTTCAAATTATCGTAAGATTATAGTCGTTTATGAAGAGTCGTTCAGCGCTGCAATCTTCGCGATTCAGATTTCGAATCAAAATGATCGGGCTTTTGCAAAGGTCTCATGATACTCTTCGACAACATCGGATTCAATCGTAATACCACCGCCCACGCCAAGTGACAATGCATTTCCCCGCTGAATCACTGTCCGAATAGCAATATTAAAAGCCATTTCTCCATCAGGAAGAATATAACCGACAGTCCCGGTATAGACCCCCCGGGGCTGGTCTTCAATCTGCCCGATAATCTCCACTGCCTTTCTTTTTGGGCAACCGGTAATGGAGCCTCCGGGGAACATGGAGACCAATACCTCAATACCGGTAATATCTGGCCGCTGTTGTCCCTCTACCCTTGAATAAGTGTGAAACACCCGAGGCAGCTTCTGGAGCTTCTTCTGGTGGACAACCTTGACCGAGCCAATGCGGGAGACCTTGCCAACATCATTTCGTAACAGGTCGGTAATCATGAACAACTCAGCCTGCTCTTTGCGACTCGCCAGCAGTTCAGCCTGCAGACGAGAATCTTCAGCAGCAGTTTCTCCACGGGGACGTGTCCCTTTAATCGGTTTCGTGACGATGGTTCCGTTTTTAATCTGCACGAAACTTTCAGGGGAGAGACTGATAATATTTTGTCCATCCGTTTCCCAATAAGCAGCGTAGTCCACTGGATTGCTTCTGGCAAAATGCTCAAACAGCTGCCGTCCCGTCAATTCTGCCCGGCCTTCCAACTGGTGTGTATAGTTAATCTGATAGATATCCCCTGCTTTTATATGATTGATAATTTTTCCAAACTGTTTTCCATAGGCCAATTCATCCAGTGACGCCTTAAACGGGAACACGCTATGTTTTACCTTTTCAGAGTTGTCAGAATCTGACAAGTCATTACAAAATTCCGGGAACTTCGGATTACGGTAGAAGCAGTTTGTCCGACCATTCTCAAACAAAAGATAATTGTCATAGGCATTAAACTGAGCAAGCGGAACGGTCGGATCGAGGGCCCTGGTGGTTTTCAATTCAAGTAGCTCATAGCCCAGCTCAAAGCTGAGATATCCGGACAGAAATCTGCCTGTATGCTCCCTGCAGAATTGATACAACCTGTCTATGGAATCATGTGGATAAAGGACCAGTTCATCAACTGGATCCACAGCAAGCGTGGTTTTCCAGCCATTCGGCCCAGCACTCCAGGAAAAAAAAGGCCGTCTGACCGTTGATGGCAGACGACGAAAAGCCTGAAAGGGAGAAAGACCAGGCAACAGGACGCTATTCATTTAAAAACCTTTGCATGATGCGCTCACCGTCCAGAGTCATAAAGGACTCGGGGTGAAACTGTACGCCAAAAAGTGGATAATCAGTATGTTCTATGGCCATAATATCTCCATGATCATCCCAGGCTGTTCGCACAAATTCAGGGGGAACGTGATCTATCACAAGAGAGTGATACCGGGCAGCGGAAAAAGGGCTTGGCAGGTCTTTAAACAGTTTTGAAGCGTGATGGTAGATGTCAATCGCCTGCCCATGGATCAATTGGCTGGCAGGAATGATGTCAGCACCAAAGGCAGAACCAATGCATTGATGACCCAGACAAACACCCAGAATGGGCAGGGTTTTATAGAAGGATCTGATGGCCAATCTGCAGACACCTGTATGGTCCGGGGTGCCCGGCCCCGGAGATATCACAATCTTTTCGGGATTCAGCCGCTTAATACCTTCCAGGGTAATCTTATTGTTCGAACGAATTTCAACCCTGTACCCCAGAGACTCTATCAATTGAAACAAATTATGCGTAAACGAGTCATAGTTATCCAGCAGCAAAATCATATCAAACGTCGCTTCCTTGGTTATTTATCCTGTTTTCAACGCTTCTCCCCGTTTCACTGGTATCAGGCATAGCAGAGCCAGAATCAGGGTAGCGACAGAGTATAGAAAGGCGGTTCGGTAGTTACCGGCAAACAGATCAATGATCTTTCCGGATAGAATCGGGCCGACAATGGCCGACGATTGCGACGAGAGATAATACAAACCGGTATAGGCTCCCAGGCGATCCTGGGGCGCCATGTCCACAACCATAGGCAGGGAGTTCACCAGAATACAAGACCAGGAGATACCGCACAATGGAAGCATGATTTTAGCCTGGAAGACGGTGGTTATGGTATAGCCGTATCCAAGCAGCAATGCAAAGGCGATGATCCCGACGGCAATGGTTCGCTTGCGTCCAAACTTGCCACCCGCAAACCCGCATAAAGGAGCAAACAGGATGATGGCCAGCGAAAAATAAGCCAGCAGAAAGGTCGCCTCCCCGGTATCAACATTGAGTTCATTCACCGCAAAAGAGGTAAAAAAGACTTCCAGTGCATTGTATCCCAAAAACCAGAAGAATATGGCGCCCAGGAAATAAAGAGCGGACGGGTCCCGATCCTTGATAATGGTCTTCATGCTGCCGATCAGGCCCGGTTCTCCTTCTGCAGGCATTACACTTTCGGGTTCCGGCTCCTTGATAAACAGCAGGACAATGCAGCATGCCACTATCATCGCAACAGCACCAAAATAAAAGGGTGCTCCCACTGATACTTTGAAAAGCAGCCCGCCGGCACCAAACGCCAGTACGCCACCAACACCACCCATCAAGTTGATGATGCCGTTTGCCTGAGACCGTTTTGGAGAAGGCGTGATATCAGCCATCAAGGACACCACCGGTGTGCGGAATATGTCCATGGCGAAAAGGGTCAGGAAGATAGAGCCCATGAACATCAGCAGTGGTTGTGTCAGAAGAAGGGGAATGCCGACAAACCCTATCAGCGCCATGGGTGCGCCCACAGCGATAAATGGCTTTCTGCGACCCCAGCGGGTCCAGATTCTGTCAGAATAGGCTCCGACAAAAGGGAGGATAAACAGTGCGGCAATATTGTCAAGGGTCATAATAAAGCCGGTCATCCCGGCACTCAGACCGTAACCGGATACCCCTGCCGCTGTGCTGAAATCAGGCCGCCCGGCCTGCAGAAAAACCGGAATATATGCGTTATAGATCCCCCACAGCACCGAAACACCCATAAACCCAAAACCGAGCAGTAAAATACGCCAGTAGCTGAACTTCATTGTACCCTCCATGATAAGATTCCGGAAAAGTCATTCATCTCATCCGGAACCTACACGAAGCAGGGCCAACTCCACAAGCCCAATTCTCGGCCGGAATGGTGTCAGATCAGTCAGTCCAATGGGTCATAAGGCAAAACAAAGCTGAAAGTCGCCCCGCCTTGGGGATTATTGTTCGCATCGATCACACCATGATGGGCAGTAATGATTTCTCTGCAGATGGAGAGCCCCAGCCCGGTTCCGCCCGCATTTGTTTTGGTGCGCCCGCTTTGAATAAATTTATCAAAAATGCTTTCAAGCTCATGTTCCGGAATACCAACACCCTCGTCCTGAATACTGGCTCTCAACGCTGGAACCGTTAGATTGTCAGTCTGCCGTTTTCCGATTCGCAACGGCTCTGAATCAAACCGTATGGTAATGGCTTTGCCCGTCGGCGTAAATTTGACTGCATTTGTCAACAAGTTGCGAAGGACCTGGTCGATCCTGATCGGGTCACACCAGACAACCGTTGGCAGATTCGTCTCTTTCAGCTCTATGTGAATCGATTTTTCACGAATCACATGAGAAAAGTCTACCAGCAGATTTTGCAGGTTCAGGTAGAGATCCACTCGATTCATCCGGTATTCCATTCTCCCGGACTCCAGCTTGGATAGATCCAGCAGATCGTTCACCAGATCCAGCAACCGGCTTCCCGATGTCCTGATCTGAGAAAAGTAGTGCAACAGTTTTTCAGCACCGGCAGTGGAGATCTTTTCCATGCCGTATTTTGAATAGTTAAGGATGTGATGCATCGGGGTCCTCAGCTCATGGGAGATGTTGGCGAGGAACTCATTTTTCAGCTGGTTTGCCGCCTCAGCAGCCTCCTTGGCCTTTTTGTAATCCGCCGTCCGCTCTTCGACCTCCTGTTCCAGCCTGTCATGTGCCTCCTGAAGGGCGGTCTCCACCTGCCGGCGTTCTGTGATATCCGTAAGAAAGGTCAGGACAGCCGGCAGATCGTTCCAGGAAATGGTTACCGCCCGAATATCGACCCAGCGGACCTCTCCACTTTTCGTCACAATACGATGACTATAGGTACTGGTAACCGATTCTCCTGCAAGCCGCTTCCGACGCACTGAGGTAACCCGCTCACGATCTTCCGGGTGTATGGTCTTTTCCGAAGGCAGTTGTGCTATCTCTTCCGCTGTGTACCCAAACAGTCGAATTGCTTCGGGATTAACGTACTTAAACAAGCCGTCCTGCATAACACAGATAGATTCGATGGCGTGCTGGACCACATTACGATACTTCTCTTCACTCAGGCGCAGGGCTTCGTCTGCCCCCTTTTTCTGAACAAACCGCCACATCTCCTGCATCAGCAGCTGCAATTGACGAACGTCAGACTCATCATACGCCAGCTCTTTGTTCCCGACTCCCGCCACAGCCACGATCCGGTCTCCATCGAATACCGGTATATTCATGTGGCAATTGATGGGCAGATGGCCTTCAGGGGTTCCTTTCGTCAAATTGGGTTCAGCCACGTAGTCATTGGTAATCACCGGCTGCCTCTGGCGAACCGCCTCGCCCCACAGCCCGGTCTCTTCAATCGGATAAACTAACGGCCAGGATTTTATATCGCAACCATCCATTGCCGATTTGGACCAGCTGTGCATAGTCAACACGCTTTCATCCTCATTCATGAATGCGAGATACCCTATTTTGCTGCTGGTCAACCGGACCCCCTCTTCCAGCGCAAAATCGGTGATTTCGCGAAGAGAATCTGACTCCATTTTACTGAGCGTCACGAGAGCCTCCAGACGAGACTCATTGAGACGATGCTCCTCCTCCATCTGCCGCCGCAGCCTGTCATTCTCGGCAACATAAAGAGCCATTTCCAGGACCACTTTCAGGTCTCTTTCCCCAACGGGTTTCAGCAGATATCCGAAGGGAATCGTCATCTTGGCGCGGGACAGTCTCTCTTCATCCAGGTGAGCAGTGGAAAACACAACAGGGATGTTGAATCGGGAACGTATCACATCAGCCGCCGCAATACCGTCCATATCTCCCTTAAGCCTGATGTCCATCAGGATGATATCCGGCCTCTCTGATTCAGCTCGTTCGATGG
>JAOZRE010000019.1:16817-25420 GCA_029940215.1 bacterium
ATCTCTAACCTCAATCGCTATTATCGATTCATCTTCAACGATTAGTATTTTTACCTTTTTCATCTCAACATATCGTCAATTGCAGTTCTCACGGATCAAATCAACCACCATCCGGGTTGTGGCTAAATAGTTTGTACTGGAATTCCAACACCAATCGTATCATTGTTTGCGCATCAATTGATACCCTTTTTTCAACCTTAACCAGACATTACTGAACCGGATCAAAAAATTGACTGCTAATGATGGGGGTACTTCAGCAGCTGTGCTGTTACCGAAGAATGGTGATGATGGAGAGGACAAGGCGTACGCCCTGACTTTCGACTCAACTGATGCTGCTCTGACAGAGTAGAGGTTTCTCCCTGTCAGATGCCTTTGTACTGGGGAATATGGAGGCAGAACCGATCAGATCTTATCCAGTTCTGCCCTCTCGATCAGTTGTACTTGTTGATCCAATCCTTGAGATCGCCCAGAGGGATCTCTTTCTTCACCTCGTTGTAAACCTCGTGCAGAAACCCTTCGTACTTCTTGAATTGCTTATCCTCAACGCCAATCGCTTTAAACAGAGTATCCCAGCTGTCCGGATGAAACGCTTCATCTTCTGACCCGACCTGTATCATGGTCGGTATTTTAAGCCTGGCAGCGGCCGGTATCATCTCAGGCAGGCAAGCCATCATTTCATTTGCGAGACGCGTCGTAATCTTATTCTCCACCAACGGATCGTTTATATAGGCCTCGACAACAGCCTTATCTGAACTGGTGAAGTTAGGGTCCAGACCGGAAGGTATGGACAGTCCCGGCAGTATCAATGACAGGATTTTGGAGATGACTTTCGTGGCACCATTGATGGCAGGACCTGGCTCTGCTCCGGTTCCCGAAAGGGTCAATGAGCGGTATTCTTGTTTCTTTCGACTGGACACATAGTGGTTAGCGATCAGCGATCCCATGGAGTGACCGACAACATGAACCGGAAGATCAGGATGCGCTTCCCTGGCGATGCCCTCGAAGATTGCGACATCCTCCAGAAAATCCGTAAACCGATTGACATGGCACCTTTTACCCTCGGACCGACCGTGACCCCGGTGATCCAGTGCCCACACAGTGTAGCCTTCCGGCACCAGTGTATTTACGACGTTCATATAGCGCCCGGAATGTTCGCCGTACCCATGAATAACGATCACCAGACCCTTCGGACTGTCAGGTGTCCAAGTCTGGTAAAAAATCTTTGTATCGTTGAACCCATTAAACTCACTTTCCATATTTTTCATATTCCATCTCCTTATAGGTAAATCTGCCTCGCTGACGAACACATATCCGAATTTGAAGAATGCGCTTACATCGCACCGGATACCAAGAACCATAGCTATCAGGGAAGTGTGTGTCAAGACTTAGCTGCCCTGGCTCAAAAGCCTTTCAGTTGACGACATCAGTTTACTGCTGTAACTAAGAAATAAAAACTGTATTCGAAATAGGTGAATAATACTTACTTACTTTCCTATCAGGGATGGTGTCCCCCCTAACTGGAGGACTTTGGAAACGGTTATTTTCAATTCATATGACGCGATTATTCAGGAGAAAACCGCATGGGGAATAGTCAGACGATTAAATCAAAGGAGGAGATCCATTTTACCAAAGATCATGAGTTGGTGCGACGCTCGGTCGCCGATTTCATCAAGAGGGAAATCAACCCTTACATAGACGAATGGGAAGCGGCCAAAATCTCACCCCTGAAGGAGCTGTTCCCGAAAATGGGCAAGCTGGGCTTTCTCGGTATCCGCTACGATCCGAAATATGGTGGACAGGGCCTGGACTACTGGTACGAAACAGCCTTTCTGGAAGAGCTTGGTCATATCAAGGGGCAGGGATTGTCCATCGCCATCTCCGTTCAAACCAATATGTCAACACCCGCCATTGATGAGTTCGGCAGTGACTACCTCAAGGACAAGTACCTGAAGGGAGCCATCTCCGGAGAGATGATTGGCGCCATTGCGGTGACAGAACCTGCCGCCGGCTCAGATGTAGCTGCCCTTCAAAGTACCGCAAAAAAAGAGGGCGATTATTACATCCTGAACGGTTCCAAGATGTTCATCACCAACGGCATACAGGCGGATTTTTTCACGCTGCTGGCCCGGACCAACGATGACCCCGGTTATCACGCCTTCAGCCTGTTTGTGGTTCCTTCGGATCTGCCGGGTGTTACTATTGGCCGAAAACTGGAAAAGATCGGTGCCTGGAGCAGTGACACGGCAGAGCTGTTCTTCGATAACGTCAAAATCCCTGCCGAAAACCTGATCGGGAATGAGGGAGAGGGATTCATCTACCAGATGAATCAGTTCCAGCATGAACGATTTTCCCTGCTGCCCCCCATGTATATTGCCGCTCGAGATATGATCAAGATGACTGTTGACTATTTGAAAGAGCGAGTGGTTTTTGGAAAGCCCTTGATCAAAAAGCAGGCCCTTCAGCACCAGCTGGTAGACTGGTTGACAGAGGTGGAATGTTTACAACAACTGACCTATCAGATTGTGCGACTCAAGATGGCCGGCCTGAACTGCACCAAAGAGATTTCCATGGCCAAATTGAAAGCCGGTCACATGTACACTCGGCTATCGGCCGACTGTCTGCGCATGCATGGCGGAATGGGGTATATGGACGAAATGTTAATATCCCGTTTTTACCGGGATTCCATCGGACTCTCCTTTGGCGGAGGGGCAGACGAGGTCATGCGCGATATCATCGCCAAACTGGAGGGGTTTTAGTTGGATCACCGGGTACCAAGCAGGTAAAGAACCCGGGTTGTTGCAGAAAAGCAGTTGTGGGCGTTACTTAAACCGATTCCTTTAATCCAGACAAATGAGAGGACATTATGACGGTATACAGTGGAAAGCCATGGTTAGCATCGTTCGATAAGCATGTCACAGAAGAGGTTCCGATTCCGGAACTGGGATACCTGGATTATCTGGAGAAGGGATTGAAGGCCAATCCAGACAAGGTTGCCTTCTACTTTCTCGGCGCTGCCTGCACCTTCGGAGAGCTGGATATGCTCTCTGATCGTTTTGCCCGATATCTGGTGGACAAAGGGTGCAGCAAGGGAGACGTGGTGGGAATTCACCTGCCGAATGTTCCTCAGTACCTGGTCGCACTGGTCGGAACCATGAAAGCGGGATGTGTCAAGTCGGGTGTATCGCCCTTGCTGACAGCGAGAGAAATCGTCCACCAGTTAAACGACTCGAAAGCCAAAGTCTTTGTGACGCTGGACGCACTTTTCCAGGCACACTTGGTGGGAATCGCCGACCAGGTACCGGCGTTGGAGTACGTAGTGGCCACGAATATCGCCGACTTTCTCTCCCCTTTCAAGGCCTTTCTGGGGAAACTCCTTAAAAAGATCCCATCGGGTAAAATCGTCCCCCTGAAAGGAAAAGAGGTGATTACGTACAAAGAGCTGATTGCTTCCTTTCCGGCCGACAAACCAAAGGTTAAAGTCTCTCCAGATGATACCTGCCTGCTCCAGTATACCGGTGGTACAACAGGCCCCTCTAAAGGAACGGTTCTGACCCATCGCAACCTGGCCTCCAACCAGGCGCAAATGACCCAGTGGCTTTATGATGATCTGGCCCCTGAAGCTGACATTATGATGGATGCCAGACGCGGGACAGATGTGATGTGTTCAGGTTTTCCCTTTTTCCATATGGCTGGCCTGGCACTGGGGTTGTTGACTATAACCCTGGGAAATACCCAGATTCTGGTACCGGACCCCCGGAACACGGACCGGATCTGTGAGGATATCCGTAAGTATGGACCGACCCAGTTCGTTAATGTACCGACCCTTTACCAGTTATTGATGGAAAATCCCGCCTTCAGCACACTCGACTTTTCCAACGTTAAGTACTGTGTCTCTGGTGCAGCCCCCTTTGATGTTGATTCCATCAACAAGCTGGAGACCTATGTCGGAAAGGGAAGGGTATTGGAACTGTACGGAATGACTGAGACCAGCCCGGCGATCACAATGAACCCCACATACGGTAAAAAGAAAATCGGATCGGTGGGAATTCCAATTCAGAATACGAAGGTGAAAATCGTCAGTGTTGAAGACGGAACCACGGAAATGCCAATTGGAGAACCCGGTGAGTTGATCGCCGCCGGCCCCCAGATCATGAAGGAGTACCATGGCAATCCGGAAGCCACCGCCAGCACGATCAAAGAGATTGATGGCGATATGTTTCTCTATACAGGGGATGTAGCCATGATGGACGATGACGGCTATTTCTACATCGTTGACCGGACCAAAGACATGTTGCTGGTAGGCGGGTTCAACGTCTATTCCAAACAGTTAGAGGAGACCCTCTATGAATTACCGGACATCGAACTCTGTGCCATCATTGGCCTCCCCAATCCCGAACGTCCCGGCAGTGAGCTGGTGAAAGCCGTGATCCAGTTGAAGGATGCTGCAAAGGAACAGGATGAGACCGCCATTCGAAATAAGATCCAGGCCCACTGCAAAGAGAACCTCGCTCCCTATAAGGTTCCCAAGATTATAGATTTCATTGATGAAATGCCCCTGACGGCTGTAGGAAAGGTTGATAAAAAAATATTGAGAACATAGCCCCCCCTGAAACCTTCCACATGTGTGGGGTGTCATCTCAATTTCACCCTGCACCGGATAAATGCCGTTCAAGGTAATTTCGTCATTCCGGCCCCCGATCCGGAATGACGGGTTCTGGAGCTGTGTTAATACAGTTTTGTTTTTCATATTAACCGAAAGAACGACAACCCTCTCAACATCATTGGCTGCCCCTCAAGAATTTACTGATTTTTCCCCTTCCAAACTAGCTTTTCCAGCTTAACTCTGCTATGAATAATTCATGGAGTATAGCTCAACGAAACATGCGGTAGGCACTTCATACCTATTCGTTTCCAAACAAACAAAAACTATCAGGAGAACAATATGTCTAATATCGACTATTCAGGAAGAGTCGCCATTGTTACCGGTGCCGGTACAGGCCTTGGAAGGGATTATGCGCTGAACCTTGGAAAGAGGGGTGCAAAAGTTGTAGTCAACGATCTGGGCGGTTCCTTGGATGGAACAGGAGCCGGAAATACAGCTGCCAGTTTGGTTGTAGAAGAGATCAAAGCTGCGGGTGGCGAAGCGGTCGCCAATTTTGACAGTGTCGCCACAGTCGAAGGCGGAGCCAACATCGTCAAAACAGCTATTGATACATTTGGCAAGGTGGACATCGTGATTAACAACGCCGGTATCCTGCGTGACAAATCATTCATCAAGACCGAAGAAGCTGACTGGGATTCTGTCCTGGCAGTTCACCTGAAAGGAACGTATAACGTCACAAGGCCTGCTTTTGCCAATATGAAGGCGAACGGATACGGCCGGATTATCATGACCTCTTCGGGATCCGGAATTTTCGGAAATTTCGGCCAGGCCAACTATTCTTCCGCTAAGACCGGTATGTTGGGATTAACTCATGTGCTGAACATCGAAGGCGCCAAGTATAATATCAACAGTAACGTGATTGTTCCCAGCGCTGGCACGCGGATGACCAAGGACGTTATGCCGAAAGAGTTTTTTGACCAACTCAAACTTGAGTTTATCACACCAGCGGTTCTCTATCTGGCCTCGGAAGAGTGTACAGACAGAGGAGTTTACATCAATGCCTTCGCAGGACATTACAGCCGCTCTCAGATTATGACCGGCCCCGGCATCAACTTCAAAGAAATTCCGACACCAGAACAGTTGCAGGAAAACTGGGACAAGATCATGAACATGGACGAAGACAAGTATCACACCGATGTCAACACCATGATGATGCATGCACTGTCCAGCTAGATCGCCCGGTAAAACTGTCGTATTAAGGCAATTTTGCCGGGTGGTAGAAATGAGTGGGGTCGGGTACGATCCCACTTGACAGGGTAGGATCCGACCCTATGATATTTCCGTGTCAACTGGCAGAGAAATCGTCGCAATCGTCCCTTTTTCAGGACCGGAGGTGAATCTGAGCGTCCCGCCATGATCCATGATGATTTTTGAAGAAATGGACAACCCCAGGCCAATACCGCCGGCATCCCGCTTTGTTGTATAAAAGGGATCGGTCACCCTTTCATGTTGGCTATCCGCAATACCAACTCCTTCATCTGTTACCGTCAAGTTGATGGTTCGAGCAGCTCCGTCATAGAAAGTCGAAATCGATATGGATTCGTTTGAATGGGTCAAAGCCTGACAGGCGTTCTGCACCAGGTTAATGATCACCTGTTCTATCTGCTGATAGTGACCTGTATACAACGGCATATTCTGACCCAGCTCCATGGAAAAATGGTTGGTGAATTTATTGACCATGTTGGATGTCAGGGTCAGAGCAGAATGGACCACATTGTTAAAATTAAACGTCTCTGTCCGTTCAGAAGGGTAATCGCGGACATACTCTCTTAACTCCTGGACAATGTTATTAATGCGCTTGGAGCCCTCTGTGATATTGGAGAATATGCCGGGAACCCGTTCCCGGAAGTTGGAGTAGTTCATCCCACTGATCCTGAAGTCCCCTTGCTCTTTGTAGTACCTATCCAATATGGGCGTGGCCCCTTCCCATGCCTTTTGCAGGGGAGAAATATGAGAGGTGATAAACTGGTTGGGATTATTTATCTCGTGCGCCACACCTGAGACCAGAATTCCCAGTGTCATCAACTTGTCCGCCTGGATGAGCTGCTGGGCCTGCACCCTTTCAGCCTCTTGAGCCCGTTTTCGTTTAACAATTTCCTGCTGCAGCTCACGATTCAGAGCTGTCAGCTGTTCAGTTCTCTCCGCCACTCGTTTTTCCAGTTCCTCATGGGCCAGCTGCAGTTCCCGTTCTGTTTGTTTCCGCTCTGTGATATTGCGAACCGTAATAAGGTAGCTATCTTTTAATGTCCAAGTGCTTAGCTGCATCATGAACGATTCACCATGTTTATTGGTAAATGGGGTTTCCAGCTGATAGCCCGATTCCCCTGCCGAGAGCAGTTGACTGAATTGATCAACCGTTTGCTGGTTCCCTTGATCAATGAGCCCGGTGTCCGAGATCTGCTTCCCCAGTACCTCCTCTCTGCTGTACCCTGAGCGCTCTTCAGCTTTGCTGTTGAAATATCGGATCCGACCTTCCAGATCCAGCTCCATCACTGATTCGGGTGCCTGCTCAATCATTTCATAAAAAGATTTCCTTGATTCAACCAGTATACGGTTCGTCAGTTCAAACTCTTTCGCTTTGCTGTTGGTCAATTCCAGTTTTTCAGTCAAGATCATGGCAAATATCTTGTACATGATTTTGTCAAGATCTCCCTGGTTAAAATCATTGTAGCTGCTCAGGTGTTCATGTGATATTTCAAAAAGCCTTACTTTATTTTCAGCTCGAACAGTGGCGGAACACGTTTTCTCCGCAATCATGCTCATTTCACCAATAATGTCCCCTTTACGCTGCAAATTAACGATGTGGTTCCCATCAACATATATACCCAGTACTCCCCGCATTAGAAAGAATATGCGGTTATTCTCATCACCCTGCCTCAGAATTTCCGTCCCTGTGTCATAATCTACAATTTTGGAAAGTTCAGCGATTTGCTTCCTGAATTCGGAAGAAACAGTGCTGAACAATCGAGCCGACTTCAGGTGTTCGACAATCTCGTCGTTCTGACTAAACATATGCTCGCTTAATTTGTCACTCATTTTGGGCCTGTAATTCGTTATTGGTCATCGTGCTTAGGGATCGATTGTGCTAGTCTGAGAACATGCTGATTCGCAATTCGACGGGTTTCGTATCAAAAATATCGATATGAAACATATGCAGATTATATGCAACTATTGTATATTTAGAGTTTAAAAATACTAAATATGAGTTCACTCCGAAAAACCCAAAAATCGTCACCCCCGCGAAGGCGGGGGTCCAGGTGTATTTGTTTTAACTAGATTCCCGTCTTCGCGGGAAAGACGGATTAAGACGATTGCAGCGTTTTCAGAGTGAACTCAAATATCAATCAATATGATAGCGAAATCAGGTCGGATTCCCGAAGCGTATGCGACTAACTCTATTAGAGACAAACCATGGCATTGAAGATACTGAAAACCCCGCCCAGATATGTACAGGGACCGGATGCTCTATTTCAGATTGGGATTCAACTTGAAAGCATTGGCGTATCAAATCCATTGGTAGTAGCCTCTCCGAGCGCCATGACCGCGTGCCGGGATGCGATTGAATCAAGCCTCACAACTAAAAATATGACCTGCGCGTATACGGAATTCAAACGCATCAGTTCCATGAAAGAGATCCACCGAATCCGCGACCTGTGCCTTGACGGAAACCACGATGCCATCATTGCCTGCGGCGGTGGCGCAGCGATGGATACCGGAAGGGCAGCAGCCGGAGCAGAAGGTGTCACCGTTGCTCCGTACACATTTCACGAAAAATTCGGAGCCGGAGTTCCCTGCATCCAGGTACCGACAGTAGCCTCTTCTGACGCAGCCACCGCAGCCTCATCGGTGATCTACTCGGATGACGGACTCTGGGAAAACTTCGTGATGTTTAGAAAAAATCCCGATCTGATACTGGCCGACACACAGGTTATTGCCCGGG
>JAOZRE010000217.1:0-2956 GCA_029940215.1 bacterium
GATAGAATGGCAATGGGGATATCGACCCCCTTTAATGTAGTGAATTCTATTTTTAACGAAATCAAACATATGTCCTCTGCGAGTTAAGATTAATTTATGATTCCGGGAGAAAATCAACACCCTGGACAGTGCTGGTCAAGCAGCCGCTTTCCGTTATCCCGGAATAATTTCCGGTAAAAGCTTTTTGAAAGCCCCAACGCCTTAAGGCCCTCTATTTCCTGATGCCTGGGTGCTGTTAAATTCGGAAAATCGGAACCATATAACAGGCGATCCTTATTATTTTCAAGGTAATCAGATGAAAGGGGGACACTTATATCAGCATCTTTAAAAAAGCAAAAAGTTGTATCCATCATCAGGTTGTCGTGATCACCCAGGAGATCAAAGAAAGGTTCGAATTCATATCCGCCGAGATGGGCAACCGTTGCAGGTAGATCCGGATATCGTTTCATGAGTGGTAAAAAATTTTTAAATCCCACGTAGTCATTTGCGGCAGGACCATTGCCCACATGAAACAAAATCCGTTTATTTTGCTCGATAATCATCTCATATAATGGAAAAAGACGTTCATCAGTCGGATAAAAATCCTGTACAAGATGTTGTAGCTTAAACCCAATGATCCGGGGATGACTCAACATTCTTTCAGCCATTGGCAGACAGTTTTCATCTTCCGGGTGGAAAGCGGCAAAGCAAAACAGGTTACTGTTCCGGTCAAGAGTCTCTATGTTCCATTGGTTCAATAGCTCAGCAACTCCCACCTTGTGTGCATAGTTTGAATAAACGATATGGCTGACCTGCTTGCTCCTAAGGTAATCAATACACTGTGGAGTGTAATATTTATACAGAATTTGCCAATGATATTGTTGTGCGAAAAAATCCCAGATGGCCTTAAAGAGCGAGTCTGGAAACAGATGCACATGGAAGTCGATGATCTGTTCTGGTATGATATCATTCATAAATGGGTATTCGACTGGGTTCTTCCTTGAAATAAGTGATGGTAAGGGACGTTATCCATGCATTGCCACAACTGTTTCTAGAGGGGGAAAATAAATACTTCAAGCAGTCTGCTTAAAAGACATCCAAATAGCGTTCAGGGTTTTTGCCGCTGTAGACGCGAATTTAATGTCACATATCTCAGAAACACGTGTTTCCACCGGATTTATCTCTATGATAGGAACATTACTGTAGTGCGCTAATACTACCGGTTGTGCAATATAAGGAAACACACTGGTTGTGCCAATGCTGAACACCAGGTCGAACCCTCTTTGAAGCTCATTTTCAAGGTGCGCTGATTTATGCTTGGAAAGATACTCGTCAAAAAGCACAATATCCGGTCGAATCAGTTCACCACACTGCGGGCAACAAGGAGGATTATCAAGTTCACTGTAGTCAGTCACTCGGGTCTGATAGTCACAGGCTGTACAGTAGATATCGTGGAGATTTCCATGAATATCAATGATATTGTTTGATCCGGCCTTGTGGTGAAACCCATCGACATTTTGGGTTAAGACACAGGTCCGCTCAAAGTGATTTTCCATTTCTGCAATCACTTCATGTCCACGATTATAAGACTTTCCTCGACAGGTCTCTTCGATCTGGAAAATATATTTCCAGGTAATCTCAGGATTTTCCTGAAACATAAACCCTGACAGGGCCGATTCGATGCTGAAGCCTTCATCTGTCACCTTGTTATTATATAGGCCGCTGACACCGCGATAGGTTGGAAGTCCCGAGTCGGCAGATATGCCGGCACCCGAAATAAACAGGATATGGTTGGATCGTTGAAGCAGCTTGACGACCTGCTCTATTCGTTCCCAGAAAATTGATTCTTCCATGATTGATTTACGTTGTTTATTTTTACTCAAAAGGTGTCGTCTATCGGTTGATTGGTCGGGCACTTCTTAAAATTAGAACTTAGCTAATGATGTGAATGATGAGAACGTTGGTTTTGGTGTCAGCCTATCATTTTCGATGTCATTTCGCGAGCGGAAAAGGGTGTAGACTGGCTTTTTCCATGCCTCTTTAAACCGCTCGATATTCATCATTTGAAATGTGAATTTATCTATACACTTTGGAAAAATAAAAATATAATTGGGTTTAAAACCCTATGGATGCCTGTATATGTGAAAGAAGCAATAGCACGTATCTTTTGTCCTGCTAACATTTTTGATTGCCCTGAACCCTTTTGAAAGAGAATTAAAGGTATACCCCAAAACCTAAAACAACGGATTTCGTTATGGCTGTGCAAGATTGGATGAATCAGATGCTGGAAGTTATTGCTGATCTGGGGAGGAGTTATCTTGAGAACCCGGGTAAAAAGCACTCGTTAAACTCTATAAAGAAAATGTGCAGCACCCTGCTAAGTCGTCGGGGGGAGGCATCCGGAACTGCGCTTGCGAAAGAGATTGTTGATTCTTTTAATAAAATGACTCCCGCTGCAAAAGATGACTTTCTCTCCATGTTGACTACAAATTTTGCTCCTGACCCAAAAAAGATTAATGCTGCAGCTGAAGCCTATTTGTCAGATCAGGGTAGCGATACGCTCTATATGTTGAGCCGAGCAGTTGAGACACCACGATTGGATTTGCTGCGATTGTTGAACATCGCCCCGGGAGGTACATCCACCATTATTGAAATGAGGAAGCTGCTCTTAAAGAAGATAAAAAATGATAGACAGTTGGAACCTCTGGATTATGATATCTTACATGTTTTAACATCTTGGTTTAACAGGGGCTTTTTACAATTTACGCGAATTGATTGGAATACCCCTGCTGTGATCCTTGAAAAATTGATCGACTACGAAGCTGTACATGAAATCCAGGGTTGGCCGGATCTGAGAAGGCGTTTGGCTGATGACCGGAGATGCTTCGCATTTTTCCACCCGGCCCTGCCAAATGAACCGCTGATTTTCGTAGAAGTTGCATATACAAAGGGTGTTGCAAGCCATATTCAGCCATTG
>JAOZRE010000217.1:2966-7873 GCA_029940215.1 bacterium
CAAAAAATGGCAGACACTTCCCATGTAAATCCGGACACGGCGATTTTTTACTCAATCAGTAATTGCCAGGACGGTTTGAAGGGAATCAGTTTTGGTAACTTCTTGATTAAACAGGTTGTAGACTTTATATGTAGTGAATCGCCTCATATCAAAAACTACTGTACCTTGTCGCCAATACCAAAATTTTTGAAGTGGATGAAGAAAGATTACCTGAATAGAAAAACAACCATTTTCACAAAACCGGAACTAAAACTAGTGAGCCAGGATGACTGGTTTCTGAATTCGTCCCTACGGAAAAGGTTAAGGGTGAAACTGACAGAGTTGTGCGCCCAGTATTTGTGTCTGGAAAAAAAGGGAAACCACCCATATGATCCAGTAACACGATTTCATCTTGGAAACGGTGCAGAGATTGAAAAAGTTAACTGGGAGGCCGATTTATCCACTAGGGGTCTGCATCAATCAGCTGGCATGATGGTCAACTATCGCTATAATCCAGCAAAAATTATCTCAAATCATGAATCTTACATTAATGATGGCCGACTTGCAGTTTCAAACAGGGTGAAAAAACTACTTCAATAAAGCGGTACCTGAGCTGTTTATCATGCTTTGCCTAACCTAACAGGTAATGTCTTATAGATTCAAGACTGTAGGTTTGTGAGGGGTAGAGAAGCTGCGAAATGAAGTTAGAGGGAAGGTTTGTCACTCCCCCGTTGTTTTTATGCCGGATTGAGAGTCCGGTTACTTATCAGCATTTTTGCGATAGTGTTCCAGGATTGTCTTATAGTCGACGCCAAAATACCTTAATGCATGTTTTAACTCCACTAGTTCCAAATTTTCAGGGGAAACAATATTCATTTTGCCGTTTTTAAATCGATTGACCATTTTTTTCAAAACCACGATCTCATCCCGGTTTAAATTCCCCAATGAAGTTGTTTCATTTTTGCCTGTACTCTTCTTGCTGGTTACTGGTCCGTCTTTTGTCTTTTTCTCTTCTGTTTTCCCCTTCTCTTTTTGATCTTCCTTAACAATAACGTTTATAAAGACGTCTTCAAAAGACTCGTCTTCCTCATCGTCTTCACCTTCCTCGCCCGGTAAGGTATCATCATCAAGTATATCCAGAGAGGGTTCCTCATTGTCATCAAGGGTATTTTCAATGCCAGAAACCACAGAGCCATCTGTTTCGTCATCGAATATTGCATCATTTTCTAATGACTTGGGCTTATTCTTCAGAGATTCATCAATACTTTCGTTACTGTATTGAATTTTCAGATATTTTTTCTTAAATGCGCTGATGCCGCTACTCAAGGTCGTTTTCCCGATACCTTCGAGTTCTGAGTTTCCAAACAGGTCATAGACCGTCAGGTTCATCAAGTCGTCAACACCAAACTCTGGAGATTTCATCAGTTTTGTCAGGTACCGTTCAACTCTTTCTTTTTTGGTATTTTTTACAGGTACCAAACCGCCTTTACCCGGCTTTTTCAGTCCGAATTTCTGCTTAAAAGAATTAAGCGCGCCACTCAGGGTTGTTTTGCCAATTCCTTCCAATTCTGCATTTCCAAACAGGTCATATACAGTCATGTTCATGAGGTTTTCGGTCGTAAAACCCTCTGTTTTCATGAGGTCTTCAAGATAGTTTTCAACTCTGTCTTTTTTGGTTATCTTTTTCATTAGAAAGTCCTTTCAATTATCAAATTGGTATCTTCTGCAGTGTCCTTCCGTGTTCTTTTTATTACCTTAAAGTCTGTTGTGATGTAACCTGTTGTTCTGCATGAATAGTGAAAGTAGTTTGACTCTATTCCCTGTTTGGTTGACAAACATCATACATCGATGATTAATCCTTGTAAAATAAATAATTACACCAGTATATACAAGTACTTATGTCGTATATATAAAGAGATGATTTCTCTTTCCCATCAGCGAATCCTCCAATTGAGGAAATAGTATCTGAGGATTCTGCACCTGTTTGCTGTTGACGCCAATATCGTAAACTATATATTTTCAGAGTCTTCCAGTTGATAAAGGTAAAACAGCAGGTGAGATTTAATCTCCTGAACGCTGAATGTTTCAAAAAAATATCGGAATTCCTTGTAGTCTTTTAAGTGGGTTGTGGTAAAGTTATCTTCAGTAAATACAATACCTTGATCCCGTAAGCTATCCAGTAATTTTTCAAATTTGCTAAAATTAAAATAGACAGCTCCTTTTTTCTGGGGATTACTTTTCCTTTGATACCTATTCATTCCCTTATTTTCTCTCGTGACCTCTGAATTCAAGAATGCTTGAACCGAGAATCTGTCTTAACGAATTCATCAATCAGGTGATGTACTATCGTCAGGCCATACTTTCAAAAAGATTATCAGCTGAAGAGAAAGAAGACTGTCAATGGGCGAACTGAGTATTGTTAATGGTTGTTTTTGTATTATATGTGATAATACTTTAAATATTACAGTAGTATAAGTAATTTACAGCTGACGCCTACTGATCTAAACCCTAGAGAATGTACTTGTTTTTTATGCCTTTTGAACCATTCTGCAGTTATTTGAAAGAAAAAACAAGTAGTTGTTTTGTAAGGTCATGAAAAATTCAGATAATTGGTATCAGTAATAGAAAGCAACTGGCGTAATTGAAGGATGCTGAAAAAACGTCTGTAGGAAGGTTTCCCTGAATTGATTTAAGCCAGGGGTTGCAGCCGAATCTGACTGGAATAAGCCCCAGGTTTATTTAGACCCCTCAAGTGGATAAAAACCTGACAAGGGCTATTGATTCGATGGAAAGTGTGCCGGTGGGAAAAGGTTTTTCAGGGACTTTTATACTTGATGACTGCACCGCGGATAGTTCGGAGATCGATATAGGCTATTCGCTTTTTATTTTTTGAAATCAGAGGCATGAGTCTAGAAAGGGCAGCTAGTTTCTTCTTAAAATTTTCAAATCCAAATTTTATTCTGATTCCATCAGGGCTGCTGATTAAAACGATATTAAAAGGATCGGTGATGATTATCTCAGACACAGCATCCAGAGGAAGGGTCTTCTCCTCTTTCAGAAGTGTTACTAGTTGAAAGGCTCTTTTCAGTTCTCTTGGTTGCAGCTTATTTCCCGGAACAATGTTTTTAAGGGATCGATTGACGATGATTGGAAGGTCCCATGATTCGGAAAGCTGAAGTCTTTTTAAGACCAGGTAATCATTTCCAAGTAAATACAGCTTGTCTGCTGTTTTCAGGAAGGCGATGGGGACACGTTCCGATATATTGACATTGAGTGTCAGGGGAGGAGAACGGTGAACCAGAGCCTTTTCAATCCAGGGGTGTCTTCGCAACTGAACACTTAGTTGATACGGGTCTAGACGGAACCATGATCTCTCCTCGTCTAAATTCAGATATTGTTTAATCACTTCATCTGAAAGAATGTGATTTCCCTTAATCGTCAGTGTGTCAGGCGGAGAGGATAGAAAAGCTGGCAGGTGAAAGCCTAGCTTTAGAAAAAGAAATATCGAGCAGACAAGAAAAAAATATCGAATAAGGACAGGAAACTCGTGGACGATCTTTTTTCGTTTTGGTGGATGGTTGAGATCTTCGTTGACCTGTTCGGGGAAGATGTAATCTTTCATGAGGTGACGAATAAGTCAAAATAGATCGATATCAAGTAGAGCCAATTACTGGATTAAGTTACCCGGTTGTGCTCCTGTGTTAACCTGAAATCTAGCGATGGTGGTTTCATTTGTCAATTCAATAATCGGGCAAGCGTTGTTTATCAAATCACACTACGGTTTAATTTGCCATTGCTGAACTATTGCCATGGGCGTTGGGAACTGGTAGGTCTATAGATGGGACGTCGGGAGTCTTACCGATTCACCAAACTTTTGATCATACTTTTGAGTAGTCTAATATTTTGAGCGGTGTAAATCCCCGAAGCCTATGTCAGCAACTTTCATCAACAATTTACCGGAAATTGCAAAAGTCTGGTCAGCAAAAGCCATTGCCGGAATCATCGTAGCCGATGGTGTTGTTACGAACGCTGAGCTTTTAATCCTGAGAGAATCAATCAGTTTCCTGGAGGACGCTGAGACCATTAACGAAATAGTTGATATGGTTAAAATTCGTGAAAAGCCAAAACTACAGGTTTTGAAAACTGACCGCGCCACAGCGACTAAAATATTGATATCATTAGCGGTAGTGACGTTGACGGATGATAAGCTCAATGCTGCTGAAATCGAATACTTTAACTATATTGCCGGCAAAATGGGCTTTGAAAAAAAGATAGCCAAAAATGCAATGGACTGGGGGCGGGAGTTCATTGCGCTGGACAAAAAGAAAAGACAACTCATAAAAAAAGGGACAGAATCCACGCCAGTATACATCAACTATTGATCAGCTGTGATTCAACAAAAGCAAAGTATTATGTAACCAGCCGCTCAGGATTTTCCGACAGTCGCTTTTCCATTGCAGCCATCCCTGCACTGAGATTTACAGAATACCCCTCCTTTCTGAATCCGATTCCCATTGCATAAAGTGTTTTAAACAGGTTGTGAGAACGGCACTGCTCCCCCATCTGTCCAATTCGAATGATGTTTAGTCCGAAAGCCCCCGAAATTTCCACCTGAAATTTGTCTGCCATCGTTTTCCGCACCTGGGCTGCACAAACGCCAGCCGGGACATTGATGGCAACAACCGTATTCAACCGGTGAGTTTCTGGGATAAAGAGATCAAGACCCATGGTTGTAATGCCTTCCTGTAGTGCCATTGAACTCGTATGGTGCCTGTAAAATCTTTCTTCGAGAGTCTCCGCGCAAATGAGTCTAAGCGCTTCATGCATTGCAAGAATGCCAGGAACCGGTGCGGTATAGTGATACTCATGGTTTCCCCAGAAACTATAGGTTCTTAATGCATCCAGACACCAGTGGACAGGCGCAGACT
>JAOZRE010000594.1 GCA_029940215.1 bacterium
GTTTTTTCTGTTAGAACAGCCTTTAAAAAAGAAACCAGCTTGTAGTGTATTGGATGAATTCCAATGGATGGCCAACTATCGCAGAGAAATCGTAGCGGATCTAAAAATGGTTTGGGAGCAATGTTTATCGCGCATTCCGGGAGTTCATCTTATTCTCTGCGGCTCAATAGCTTCTTTTATGACTACAAAGGTGATTAAATCCAACGCTCTTTATGGCCGGACCGATCTTGTGGTGCATCTTAAGGGATTCTGCTTAGCTGAAACAAAAAGGCTTTTGTATCAAAAAGGCATAGATGAAATAATCGAAGCCCAGATGTTGCTTGGAGGTGTTCCCAAATACCTGGAACTGACGGAAAATCGACCATCTGTGCATCTGGCAATAGAAGAACTTGCATTTTGTGAAAACGGCTATTTCATCGACGAATATGACAGGATTTTCACAAGTCATTTTGGAAAAAATCGAGATTATGAAAAAATTATTAAAGTATTAGTAGCCCATCCCTACGGTCTTTTCAGAAAGGACCTGTCAAAAGCAACGGGTATATCACTCGGGGGTGGATTTTCAGACATGCTTGTTAACCTTAAGTCTGCCGGTTTCATAACATCCGTTGTTCCTTTCGATAAAGGAAGCGCTTCGAAGATGACAAAGTACTTTGTTCACGATGCGTATCTGCGTTTTTACTTCGCATTCATTCGACCAAACCGAAAGAAAATCGAATCCGCTTCACCAAAAGGACTGTTTACCAGGATTACACAATCAGGGAAGTTTTATGTGTGGCGGGGAAGAGCATTTGAATTTCTCTGTATTGACCATGCCCAACAACTGGCTGAACTTCTTGGCTTCTCAGCCGTTGATTATTTATATGGGCCCTATTTTAGGAGCGCATCAGCAAAAAATACTGGTGTTCAAATAGACCTTTTGTTCGATCGTGCCGATAAAGTGATTACATTATGCGAAATGAAGTGCAGCCAAACTCCTTTGGGCATAAAAGTTATTGAAGAAGTTGAAAAGAAAGCAAAGATATTAGAGGCGACCTTTCCGTCAAAGACTATTCAACGTGTACTGGTTGTTAATGGTGAATTAACATCAACTCTTAAGGACAGTGGCTATTTCTACCGAATTATTAGGGCTCGGGAGCTGGTAAAACGAAAAATCAGTCAATAAAAGCGTGCTAAAAAGTATCCATTCGTCCCCTGGGATTCAGGGTCCGACCCGGAATAGTCTGAATGTGAACCAATTCTATTTCGCAGCAGATTGTCCTCGTCACATAACAACAGAACCATTCACTAATCTGATACTATCTGACTATAGCGATCATTCTATTACGTGTCAGGGCCTGATTCTATCTCCCCCGATCATCCAATTTTCTCGATGTAAAGCAGGTAGTTTTTATGGATATTTTCGATATGGTCATTCATTGCCTTTTTCGCTTCAATTGGTTTTCGTTTGGCAATACAGTCATAGAGATTTCTATGAAATTTCTCTGATGATTTCAGCATACCCGGCATTTCCCTGAAAAACTCCTTCATATACTGTTTGATGTAAGATTTCAGATTTTCAAAGGAGTAAATAATAAAACGATTATTGGATGATTCAGCGATTAGTATGTGAAATGCCAGATCATTTTCTATATAGAGATCAAGCTGCTGGTTCTTTTTTGCACTGCTGAGATTGTCAGCCAGGGAGGATAGCTCGTCGATTTGCCTGGGATCTGCATTCTGAGCGGCTAGCTCGGTTGCACCGACTTCAATAATCTGTCTTGCCTTAATTAATTCAATTGTACTGTGAGAGTCAGACATCAAAGGCGGGACAACAATACCGCTCGACAGGAGAATCGGATCGACTTTTTTTAATACGGTACCGAAACCGGGGCGTTGTTCAATTGCCCCCAGCAGATCCAAGACCCTTATCGCCTCACGCAGGGACGTCCGGCTGACCTGTAGTTGTTCAGCAAATACACTCTGATTCGGTAGTTTGTCACCTTCTTTCAGCTCACCGTTTTCAATCATTCGCTTGATTTCGTCAATGACGGCATCAGCTATCTTCTGTTTTTTTATCAATGCAGACTCTTAATTTATTTCTGTTTTAAAACCCCGTCCTTTGGGCGGGGTCAGAGACATTCGGC
>JAOZRE010000218.1 GCA_029940215.1 bacterium
TAAACCAAGAAAGGGCGGTTCGGATTTTTTCCCACATGTGACGCTTGCTGCCGAACTTTTTACGGCAGGCCTGGTAGAGAACGAAAATCTCTGTATCAACCGATATTACTGCGAAAAATAATTCATCCATAATTGCTGTCTTTATTCGATGTTGGTATGAAAACAGGTGGAATGTAAGAATCGCGAAAATCGTCTCAGTCGATTTGACGGAAGTTTCATCTGGTGCCTTTTGTTATGACTATTTGACCAACTGATCCTGGATTGTCATGATTGGCTGAAATCACCATTTTACGGAGAGGAAAAATGAGAGAAAGTTATCTGATTGACGCCGTCAGGACAGCCCGTGGCCGTCAGAGTAGGCCCAAAAAAGGGTTTGTCGGGGAACTCCAGAATATTCACCCGGCATCCCTGGGAGGGAAGCTCGTGGATGCCCTTTTAGAGCGAAATCCAAACCTGCCTGCCGAGAAAGTGGAAGATGTGATTTATTCTACAACAACGGTCTGCAAAGAGCAGGCATCCGATATCGCTCGCAACATCGTCTTGTCGTCAAACCTGCCACAAACCTGTTCCGGGGTCCATTTGAACCGGTATTGTTCAGGAGCGTTACAGGCCAGTGCCTTTGCCAGTGCCTCCGTTCGCTGCGGAGACTATGACGCTGTCATGGCAGGGGGCGGGGAGCACATGAACATGTGTCCCATCGGTTCGGACATGGATTATGAGCACCTGCCGTTTTCACCCGAAATGACGCAGAAATATGAACTTGGCTCCCAGGGTGCTGCCGCAGAGATCATCGCTGGAAAATATCATCTGTCCCAGGAGGAGATCAACACGTTTTCCGTAAAAAGCCAGCAGAAAGCATATGCAGCGACACAGGCGGGCAAGTTCAAAAACGAGATCATCCCAGTTACCTGGATTGATCAGGATGGCCATGAGCAGATCCTGGATACCGATACCAATATCAAACCAGACACAAAAGTAGAAAAGATCAACGAACTCCCTCGTCCGTTCAAAGAAGGCGGAATGATCCATGCTGCATCCTCCTCCGGTATTTGCGACGGTTCATCCCTGGCTCTGTGGGTATCGGAAGAATGCGTCAAGGATTTTGACCTCAAGCCGAGGGCCAGAATTCTGTCCAATGCCAATTACGGTGTAGATCCAAAAGAGATGCTGGATGGGGTTATTCCGGGGACGGAACTGGCACTGAAACGGGCGGGTTTGAAAATCGACGATATCGATCGATTTGAGATCAACGAAGCGTTTGCCAGCGTTCCCCTGGCCTGGATGAAAACCCTCAAGGTTTCAGAAGAAAAAGTGAATGTGAACGGCGGCGCCATCGCCATGGGACATCCATTGGGTTCAACCGGCGGCATCCTGCTGGCTACCATAATCAATGAACTGGAACGGGAAAACCTCCGGTACGGTCTAATTACACTCTGTGCCGCATTCGGTATGTCCGGAACCATGATCATCGAAAGGTTATAGACACACGCCGTTCTCCGGCTTCCTCAGCACGGAGAACGGTCATCCTGCCTCATTCAGACAGTATCAACTGGTCTTCTCCCCAAAATCTGTCCAAATATCTGGGTGCAGAATAGTATGTATATGGAAGTTCGATACAAGAGGTGATCTCAACATGAATTCAATGTCTTACTTGCTGAAAAATTATAAGGATGAAGATTTCGTTCTGCAGCTCAAAGCGAGATTTCTAATTCGCTTATATATGGTCATTTTTGTATTGTTGCCTTGTACAATCAGTTATTCCGCATATTTACAACTCAACACGCCGGAATTTCAATACAGCATCAGCTGGGTTATTATTCTGCCGGAGATAGCCGGACTCCTGGTCCTGGTGTCGGTTTTTTATCTTTTGGTCCGGGGGTATTTTGTTCTTTCAGCCCATTTGACGTTAATTATCATGATGGCCATCTGCTGGCCGATCCTGTTTTTGATGGAAGGCAATACTGTCCACCGACTCGACACCATTGTATATCCCCTGGGTATACTTTCTATAACCCCATTAATTATCTCAGAAAAAAGGCAGGCGATTCTTTTTTATTTGGCAGCCAATCTGTTGTTATTTTTCTCTTTCATCTACTTCTGTCACGATCAATTTGGTATCACTCCCGGCACGCTGGCTGATTACGTAGCTGATAATACGACTATTTTTATTCTGATTGGACTGGTGGCATATAATATATTCGTTGTCACCCAGAAAGCGCTCCATCAAGCTGAGCTTGATATCAGAGAGAGGAGACTGGCCGAAGAACGGGCAACGAATGCGATGATATTTCTCGAAAGCAGTTATGCCAGCGCACCCATTGGTATTATTTTGTTCAACAATAAATCAGAAATCAGCTATGTAAATCCGGTTTTTTGTTCCTGGAATGACGTCAGTGAAAAAGATTTCATTGGAAAGACCCTTCCGGAGTGCGCCTCCCTGCTATCGTTCACAGATCCACTGGCCGAAATAGAGCATAGTACCCGGAATCGGCTCCGGGCCGGTGAGTTGGAAGTTAAAAAAGAAACGACATTCATTCGGAAAAATGGTGAATCAGTCGTTTTATCGGTTTCAGTTACCAATACCTATGACAAAAAAGGCAATGATCTTGGTGCTGTCGTATTTCTGGTTGATATCACCGAGCGTATTCGCATGGAAGAGATGATGATTCAGTCAGAGAAAATGGCTTCTCTAGGTGGCCTGGCAGCTGGAATGGCTCATGAGATCAACAACCCTCTGGCTGCGATTGTTCAGAATGGTCAGCTTATTGTGAACCGGGTAAATAAAGACCTGAAGAAGAATCAGGCGGTTGCCGAGGAGTGTGGGACGACTCTGGACGTTATCGAGTTGTACGCCGAAAAAAGAGGAATTTTGTCATCCATTGATGCCATTATTAGTTCCTCTCTACGGGCATCCAATATTGTTGGAAATATGCTGAAATTCAGCCATAAAAGTGATTCTGAACACACATGGCAGGATATTGGACAGCTGGTTGATTCAACATTGGATTTGGCTTCAAAAAGCTATGACATGCATAAAGGGTACGATTTTCGAAATATTGAGATTATTCGCGAATTTGACCCTCAGTTGCCGAAAGTGCTGTGTGAAGCCGGTGAAATTCAGCAGGTATTGCTGAATATTTTGATAAACGGATCACAGGCAATGATGGCTGATCCAACGGGTGAAGCAGTGGCCCGTTTTTCTATCCGCCTCGTCAAGGAAGCCGATGTGGCCCAAATCGAAATAGAGGACAACGGGCCGGGAATGGATATGGAAACCCGAAAACATATTTTTGAACCCTTTTTTACAACAAAGGCAGTCGGCATTGGTACAGGTTTGGGCCTCTCAATAGCCTACTTTATCATCACTGAAAACCACAAAGGAACCATCTCCGTCGAAGCATCCCCAGAGCACGGAGCAACCTTTGTTATACGTTTGCCTCTGATGCAGGATCAAAAAGATGATTTGGAATTGAAAACCTGAGCAGTTTAAGAGGTCTTGTCTCGCCTATGGGGTGTCTTGTCTCGCCTATGGGGTTTTTCCGCAACATTTTTTGTACTTTAAACCACTACCACACGGACAGGGAGCATTACGTCCAACCCGACCCTGATTAATCGGTACGTCCGCAGGGTTCGTAATTGCCTGCTGCTCTTCATCTCTTCGTTTTTGGGTAATTTCCCCGGCCAGATTGTCGAATCCATTTTGGGTATGATTAAAAAACACCTTCAGGCCGGAACATAAATAACTCAAATGGTGGGGTTGATGCCCCCCATAGACTCGATGCTTTAGACAATCTCCATTACACAGTGTCAGCCATTCGCATTGTTCACACAACTTGTTCCATTTGGATTTTTGATTTCCAAATTCCCTGTAAACAGGCGAATGCAAAAGCTCTTCCCAGGACATTTCCATAATATTGCCCAGCTTCAACGGGTCTTCAACAAAAAAATCGCACGGATAGATATCGCCGTTGTATTCAACGACAAAGTATTGACAGCAGTTGCGTCCCATCGTGCAAACATTGTCGGTATGATCAACCAGCTTCGTCAATATGGAATCAAAGTGGCGGATTGAAACGGTGTGGGTATCCTTTGGGTACCATTGATCATATATGTCACAGAGAAAGTCTCCCCACTCCTCACCCGTTATGGCAAACGGCAGCAGGTTACCCTTTTCATCAAATTCTACACAGGGAATATACTGGTGAAAATAGTAACCCTGACCAATCAGGTAGTCGTAAACCTCTTTGGCATGCTTGACATTGGCTTGGCTGACCAGAACCAAAACGTTGAACTCAACTTTATTGCGCTTCAGAGCACTAATACCCTTCAGCACCATATCATAAGACGGGTTGCCAGCCAGATTTCGCCTGTACAGGTCATGTATGTGCGGTGGTCCATCCAGGCTGCATCCCAAAAGAAAATGGTACTCGCCAAACAGCTGGGCCATCCTGTCATCAATCAATGTTGCGTTTGTCTGTAAGCCATTTCCAACACTTGAGCCACTTTTCCCATATTTTTTCTGGAGAGAAACAACCTTTTCGAAAAATTCGGCTCCCATTAAAGTCGGTTCTCCACCCTGCCAGCCAAATGAATATAAGGGCTGTGACGTTTCCATATAGCTTTGGACCAAACGTTCCAAGACGTCATCCGACATGCGATGACGTTGCCTTTCAGGATAAAGCTCACACTTCTTTAGATAAAAACAATACTCGCAATTCAGATTACAATCTGCGGATGCGGGCTTAATTAAAAGGGAAAATTCGTTCATATGCAGCTCTTATTCAGACTGATCAGGATTTTAAATATGCTTTGCAGGTAATAGCAACATATTCCGCTCTATCTACGATATTAGTCAACTCGAAAGGGTCATTTTCAAAATCAATCAGTAGCTTCGGATAATTCTCCGCCACATCAACCGCAGCAATCGGATCGGGAAAATCCCGCAGGGCCATCTGCAACAATATATCCGTTGATTCCGGATCAAAAGAGGGGAATTGATCCCACTGGTTAAACTGTGAGTCTGCAAAACTCTTTAACTCCCCTTGTAAATGGGCTGGTCTACTTTTTCATCACAAAAAATGGACTTGGCAGTTTCCAATTAGGCGTATATTGATGGATGAAAGAGAATTAATTGGTTGAATTAAAAAATAAACATTGAAAAGGATGCGAATATGGTGACTGTGAAAGAAGAATGGTACGAGTACCCTGAGAACCTCATTGATATGTTTGAGGATACGATCAAAAAGTTCCCTGATCGCCCTGCGGTTGGGGTTAAAGGTCCCGGTGGGGAATATCAATATACCAACTACAGGGACTTGGCGAAGCGAACGGACGATCTCCGTGGCGGCTTGGCTCAACAGGGAGTTAAGAAAGGGGATACTGTGGGATTGATTATCGATAATTCGGTAGAGTGGCCCATTATTGCCTTTGCTGCATACGGGTGCGGTGCCCGTCTGGTGCCTATGTATGAAAAGGAGCTTGAAAAGGTTTGGAAATATATCATTGCGGATAGCGGTGTAAAAATCCTGTTTGTGGTGAATCGTGATGTCTATGAAAAACTGAAGGATCTGCCGGATGAAGTGGAAACATTGGAGAAGATCGTTATTATCCAGGGTGAAGGCGAAAACAGTATGACTGCTTTGGAAGCAACTGGAAGCAAACATCCTGTGCCAGCTATCAAACCCCACAGGAGTGATATTGCGAGTTTAATCTATACGTCCGGAACAACCGGGGATCCCAAAGGGGTGTTGTTAAGTCATGGTAATTTTACTACCAATGCACAGGCAGCCCACAAGAACTTTCCAGACGCAGACGAGAGCACGGTGTCACTATCAATTCTGCCATGGGCCCATAGTTTTGGTCAGGCCGGGGAACTCTTTTTTGGTATTTATCTCGGCGGTTCAGTGGGTATCATGGAGTCAGTGGAGACACTTGGCGATGATCTGACAAAGGTACGCCCAACAGTCCTTATTGCAGTACCGCGTGTGTTTAACAAGGTATACGCTGGAATTCACAACATGATGAGAGAAAAGGGCGGACTTGTTGAAAAATTGTTTAATTCGGCCAAAGATGCTGCTGCATTGAAGCGGAAAACCGGAAAAACATCCCTTAAGCTTAAACTGCTGGATAAAATTGTGTTTAGTAAGATAAGAGCCCGATTTGGTGGAAGATTGCAGTACGCAATAACCGGTAGCGCCGCTATGAACCCGGAAATCGCGCAATTTTTTATTGATATCAATATCCCCACATTCGACTGCTACGGTCTGACAGAAACCACACCGGCGTTTACGATGAATTGTCACACTGCCAATCGATTGGGAACTGTTGGAAAGGCAATCGATAAGGTCACGGTGGTGATTGATAAATCAAGAGTTAGCGAAGATAGTGAAGATGGTGAGATTATTTGCTTTGGCCCCAACGTCATGCAGGGATATCACAACAAGCCTGAAAAAACAGCTGAGGTCATGGTTGAAGACGACAAGCTTGGAACAGGCGTACGAACCGGCGATCGGGGAAGACTTGACGAAGACGGGTTTTTACACATTACCGGCAGATTTAAAGAAGAGTATAAACTGGAAAATGGGAAATATGTTCACCCCGCGTCCCTGGAAGAGGAGATCAAACTCAATCCTTTTGTTACCAGTGCATTATTGCATGGGGCAGGCAAAGTTTATAATGTCTGCCTTGTTGTACCTGATTTTGAAGCGCTTGAGGGGAAATTAGCCGAAATGGGTATTACATCAAGAAATCCAGAAGAGCTGGTAAATGATCAGAAAGTACAGGAATTTATTAGTAATGAAATAACCAATCAATTAGCCGGTGCATATGGCGGTTATGAAATTCCCAAAAAGTTCTTGTTTGTTGCCGAGGAGTTTTCACTGGAAAACGGTATGTTGACCCAAACAATGAAGCTGAAGCGCCGAAATGTAATGGAAAAATTCGGTGAACAATTGGAGTCCTTGTATACATCATAACGTTGAAAAACGGCGGCGTATGCCGCCAGCCTCGCTGATTTCATGCAACGTTTCGCTGGCGAGTATTCAGCGTAGTGTTTGAATGCTTGCTATCGATTCCAAAAACTTTCCTAACGGTTCAAACCCATTGAACCGTGTCTTACGATGATCTGTGAAAGACCTGCCCTCAGCTGCAGCAGGTGTTTCTCATTGGCGTCATAAGAAACACGTCGTCAAGGGAAAGGATCATCGCAAAAAAATCTCCGCAAACTTCTTAATAATTGCTTAACGGTAATTTTACTTTTTTTACCCTCGGGCCAGCCTCACGCATCAAGTGTTTTTGATGAATTTCGGTCAGGTCAAAATAGCTGTCAACCCGAAACCGCAGCAAGTGTTTCTCATTGGCGTCATAAGAAACACGGCGCCAATCGAGTCATGGTGGGGCACCATCTTTCCTATTCGAGTTGCGCTGTCTTCTATCGAAAAATATTCAGACATCAAGGTTTGAAGACTTTGAGATTTGTAATTGTTCAGCACGTTTATTAATCTGCTGTCAAAAAATCAGGAAGTTTGCCACTGAACAAAAGTCGCAAAGCCTCACTGGCTGTCATACCGTTTTTTCGGCAGGTCGAAACATAGCTGCGAATACGACAGAAAATAGCAGCTCCTTTATCAGAACGAAAGCAACTTGATATTTTCTGTTGCACTTTGGTCATTCGAATGTCGTTTTCGCCTTGGTTATTTTTGTCTCTGTATGCTCCTATAATCGAATTCTATTTTTTAACCACGGTCGGCAGTCTGCAGATTATGAAAAGCCTTGAATAGGCCAGTAAAAAGGCAATACTGCGTATGCCGGTCACATTGACCACCTGAACCGGTGATTTTCTTACCACTAATCTCGGAACAGATTACC
>JAOZRE010000219.1 GCA_029940215.1 bacterium
CTAACTGTCGTATCAAGTCTTCTTAGTTTACAAGCAAACAGCATAAATGATGAACAGTTAAAAGCAGCCCTGACAGATAGTAAGAACAGGGTTCAATCAATGTCTGCTATCCATGAAACACTGTATCAGTCTGACGACCTCTCATCCATCAATATAAATGAATATTTATCGAAACTCGTCAGAGATGTTGCTCAGAATTATGCAATTAGTAGAAATGTAAACTTAAAAATTGAAGCCGAAAATGTCAAAATCGGAGTTAAACAAGCATCACCAGTTGGCTTGATTGTAAACGAACTGATTACAAATTCATTTAAATACGCTTTTCCTGAAAACCGGGAAGGTGAAATCAAAATCAATATACAAAAAATTGAAAATCAAATTGAATTGATTTATGCTGACAATGGTATTGGAATACCAAAAGGATTCGACTGGCAAAAATCAGATAGCCTCGGACTGAAATTAATAAAGATGCTGGCGGAAAATCAACTTGATGGTTCAATAGACATGGAAAGTAAACAAGGTACTAAATTTACAATCAAATTTAACATTGAAACCTAATCATGGAATAAGTCAGAATACTTATCGTTGAAGATGAAGCCATTATCGCAATGGAGGTAGAAAACAACCTGAAAGGCTTGGGAATTATATTGTGCAGGTTTTTCAATAATATTTTTATACTACAGTAAATTCTCATTGAGAGGCTAAATAGATGAAATATAGGAACTTTAGTCCAGGTGCCGGCAGATTCTCCCGGGGGCATACCGGCTTCGAGGTCCAGGGGGCGGTAGTCTATCTGAGTTTGAGCAGTCCTTCGTGAACGGTCCGGCTGATCTCGATGCCGTCCTGTTCTGCCTTCTTTCGCATGGCCGCTTTGCCGCTGCCGGGCAGTCGGGTCCCCGGCTGCTCCAATATGGCACTGAAAAGGGTTTCAAGCCGCTCAGCAAATTGCCCACCTGACAATGGTCCTGGCGAAATGGCGATGATCAGCTGTCCGATATCGGGCGAGGGGCCCTCTGCATCGAAAAAAGAGCTGGCTTCAAAACCGAAGTGAGAAGCGGTCAGGGCAGCGGACAGAATTTCCACCATCAAGACCAGTGTGGCCCCCTTGGCATCTCCCATAGGCAGCATGGTGCCGGATACCGCTGCTTTGGCATCTGTTGTTGCCTGCCCATCCGGGCCCAGGGCCCACCCTTCGGGGATCGGTTTGCCCTCTTCTGCGGCTACCTTGATTTTCCCCCGGGCGACTTTTGAGAGGGACAGGTCTATCACCAGAGGCGGTTGATTGGCTCGGGGAACTGCAAAGGCGATGGGATTTGTTCCGAAGACAGCATCCTTTCCTCCCCAGGGAGCGATCGCTTTAGGGCTGTTGGAAAAGACCAGGCCGATCAGGCCGGCGTTCGCCAGTCTCTCGACATGGTGTCCCATCACACCACAATGATGTGAATGGGTGATAGCGGCCATGGCTACCCCGGTCTCTTTCACCGTTGTCATGAGTTCGTCAATAGCCCGGGAAAATGCGGGGAAGGCGAATCCGTGATTGGCGTCAACCCTGAGCAGTGAAAGGGCGGTCTTGTCGACAGATGGTTCGGTCTGTCCGTTGACCTTGCCGGATCTTGCCTGAGCGGAATAGGATGCGATACGCGACAGGCCATGCCCCCTCTGTCCGTCGATTTCGGCTGCTACCAGTGCTGACGCGACTTCAGCCGCATTAGCTTCAGAGGTATTATGGGCAACCAGGATGGCTTTCACCAGTTCGGTTAGTTCATCGATGGATAGGGTGACCGTTTCCATTCTTAACCCTCCAGTGCTTTGCGAACGTTTTTGGCAGTGACCGCACTGACCCGGACGTTGGATTCAACGGTAACGCCACCGATATGGGGAGTCAGGATCAGGTTGTTGATACCCTCAAACCGCTTACCAGCCGTTTCGTCAAGGGGCTCGGCTTCGAATACATCAATGGCGGCGCCACCGACCTTTCCGGATCTGAGACCTTCCAGAAGGGCTTCTTCATCAACCACTCCACCCCGGGCGGCGTTAATGATAATCGATCCCTTTTTTAGTTTGGAGAGGGTGTCCCTGTTGATCAGGTGCTTTGTTTCGGGTGTCAGGGGAACATGCAGGCTGATGACATCCGCTGTTGTCAGGAGCTGGTCCAGGCTCAGAGGACGGGCTAACTCCCAGGCAGGGTCATCGGCAGGAACGAATGGATCATGGGCCACAACGTCCATCCCCATGGCTTTGGCCATGTTGCAGGTCTCCCTGGAAATGGCGCCGAAACCGATCAGTCCCAGGGTTTTGCCCCCAATTTCGTTTCCCATCAGATCTGTACGGGGCCATTGGCCTTTGGTCATCCTGTCCACTGACTGATAAGCCCGGCGGAGTAGCATCAGGGCAGAAGTGATGACGTATTCGGCGACAGCGATATCATTGGCACCGGTAGCGGGAAAGACGTCAATGTCCCGACCGTGGCAGGCATCCTGATCGATGTTGTCCATGCCGACGCCCAGACGTCCGACTACAGTTAACTTTTCAGCTGCAGCTAACAGATCCCCCCGGACCTGGGTCCGATTGCGGATGATAATGGCGTCAGCGTTCCTGACCAATTCGGTCAATTCGTCAGTTTTGTCCGCCAGCGACGGATCGTAGATAACCTCAAAATCAGGAGACAGGCTATCAACGGCCGCCTGATCCATAAACTCAGTGATAACAATTTTCTTCATAAATCAATTAGGTGGTTTTGGCGGATACGATTGTCTCAGAAAGGCGCTGACACTTTAATCCCAGGAATGTTACCCCGGCGGAAGCCAAGGTTCAGGTGGCAGGTAAAACAAAACCGGGCAGCCACAAAATTGAGGCTGCCTGATTGAAACGTCTATCGAAAGCCTATGCGCTGCGGTAGAGCTTAGTCAAAACAAACTCTTCATGACCCAGCGCTTCCTGTGCAGTGATACGACCGTTACAGGTACGGATCAACATGTCGATCAGGTTGTCACCGGACTCATCCAATGTCATTTCACCACGAAGAATGGCAGAGCAGTCATAATCGATATGCTCAGACATGGTAGAGACAGTAAGCGGGTTGGCAGACAGCTTGATCACAGGCTCAATGGGGTTGCCGATAATGTTACCCTGACCCGTAGGGAAGAAATGTGCTACATAACCAGCAGCTGCCCACAGGGTTACCGCTTCAGCCGCAGCAGAAGAAGTATCCATATAAGCCAGGCCCGGCTTGGTGGGTGCTTCGGCCGGTTTCAGAACCTCGACATAGTTGATTTTCTTTCCAATCTTCTGCAGGTTACCAAAGGCTTTTTCTTCAATTGTGGTCAGGCCACCGCGGATGTTACCTTTGGTCGGCTGAGAGCCGGAAAGGTCATCGGTCTTGAACTCGTTAATGAAATCGTTATACTCATTCCAGGTTTCCATGAACTTCTCTGCCAGTTCCGGAGTAGCTGCCCGATCCTTGCAGATCATTTCAGCACCAGTAATCTCGGATGTCTCACCGAAAGAGCAGTAACCGCCCATTTCAACCAGTTTTTCCAGAGCGTTACCAACCGTCGGGTTGGAAGCCAGACCGGATGTCGTGTCAGATTCGCCACACTTGACGGAAACACGAATTTCAGTCAAATCACACTCTTCACGTTTCAGCTCAGATGCCCACTGGACATACTCTTTCGCTTTCCAGGAAGCATTGGCAATGGTTCCAATGTCACCGGTCCGCTCAATTGAGAAACCTTCTACCGGCTTACCGGTCTTGGCAATGCCGTCAACGATGAGCTGGGTCCATTCCGGTTCAATACCGATTACAACAACAGCTGCGACGTTAGGATTGGAGCCGATTCCAATCATGGTACGGAAGAAAAGCATCAGGTCTTCACCGAACTGAAGTCGACCATAAGCATGGGGAAGGGCTTTGGTTCCCTTGATATTGTTTGCTACTGCTTCGCAGGCGGCGTTTGAAAGGTCATCCAAAGGCAGGATCACAACATGATTTCGAATTCCTACTCGGCCGTTCTCCCGGCGATATGCAAATACTTTTTTCTCACTCATTTTACCACCTCTTGGTTTTCAGGTTGTGAACGTGTACGTGGTCTCCCACCTTGATGTCGGCAACAACCTTACCAATGTCGTAGCCATACTTGAGAATGGTATCTTCAGGGACATGATCTTTCAACGCAATTTTGTGTCCCAGTGGAATGTCCTGCCGCGCTTCTACAGTATGTGGCTCCTGGCTGTCCATAAACAAGCCTTCGACCTTTTCGCCCTGCTTGATATCGACGGTTGCTACGCCAACACTGTCTGCCTTTTCGTGAACTAAAAATTGAATCATTTTTTACCTTTGATTAAAACGGGATGCCACAGTCGGCTGCCCAGATTGGAATAGTGGATCGGCGATTAATCGATCCTGAAAAGTATTCATCTATTACAGCAAGGTTGATACCATTTAAAATATAAGTGTTTAAGTGTATAAAATAATGAAGAAATAACTATTTTAGGTGGCAATCGCAGAGATATAGCTGCCCAAAATTGGGCACAAGAGCCTATTTTTGGGCAATATTTCGGCTTGTTTTTCGGCACAAAACTGTTAGAGTGGAATAACCATGTAAAAAAGAGACCTGCAAACTGAAAACTCAAAAGAAAAACGAGACATGCATTGGAGCCCCGAGGCGAGGTACCAGATCCTGTTAAAGATCAATAACGCGATCATTACACAGACGACGAAAGAGGACCTGTTTCAGGCCCTGGCACCAGCGCTGCGTCAGTATTTTGCCTGTGACCGGATCAGCATCAACCTTTATGAACCCAAAACGGAATCGATCAGCTATTTTGCCACAGCTGACGGTATCTCCCCTGCCGAAATAACCGGATCAGAGAGCCGGTCGCTGGTCAAAGGGGCCATTTCCAGAATGGTGATTCGCTCCGGCAAACCGGTTATCATCGAGGATTTAAGGCGCTATGCCGATTATGAGTCGGTGAAAGCCATGGTCGATTATGGTCTGACGGCTACCATGGCTTTTCCACTGGTGGTTCGAGATAAACTCCTCGGAGTCATTCATTTTTCCTACCGCGTACAACCCAGTCACATACAGGAACTGCAGGAGGTATTGACGGATGTTTCCCGACAGGTGGCCATTGCGGTGGACAATATGCTCTCCTATACCGACCTCAAGGAGGTCAACGCCAATCTGATCCGTCAGAAGCAGTTCCTGATTTCAGATACGGATGACGGGTATCGCCAGGACGCCTTCTTTTATGTCTCCCCGGCCATGAAAGAGATCATGAAACTTGTTGAGAAGGTTGCCAATTCCGATGTTTCGATCCTGGTCACCGGCGAGACGGGTACCGGCAAGGACTATCTGGCGCGCAGTATTCACAATATGAGCCCCCGCAGGGAACACCTGTTTGTCAAGATCAACTGTCCGGCGCTGGCCCCCACCCTGTTTGAAAGTGAACTCTTCGGCCATGCCCGGGGTGCTTTTACCGGGGCTGATGCGAAACGGGTGGGGCGATTTGAGTTGGCCAATCGAGGGACGGTGTTCCTGGATGAGGTGGGCGAACTGCCACCCGACCTCCAGGCCAAATTGCTGAATGTGCTCCAGGATCAGCGCTTTGAACGAGTAGGGGACAGCCGTTCCAGGGACGTAAATTTCCGGGTGATTGCCGCCACCAATAAGGACCTCCGGAACCTGTCAAACTATGGGCAGTTCAGGCAGGACCTCTATTACCGGCTGAATACCGTTAACATTCATGTGCCGCCTCTACGGGAGCGGGTGGATGATATTCCGCTGTTGATTGAGCGTTTGACAGACTACCAGGCCCGCAAGACCAATAATACGGTGCCGGTATATTCTGACAGTGCACTGGAACTGCTCAGTGGGTATCGCTGGCCGGGGAATGTTCGGGAGTTGAAGAACCTGGTGAAACGAATGGTGATCCTGAGGCCCGGGGAGCGCATCAATAGTCAGGATATTGGCAAAATTATCGATATGGAACCGGTCGCGGAGATCCCGATGGAGACAACAACCCTGGCGGACGCTGAAAAACAACATATTATTCAGGCGCTGAGGCGATGTCGGGGGATGGTTGGCGGAAAACGGGGCATCTCAAGGCTTCTGGGTGTTCCACGGACAACCCTGCAGTACCGGATGAAAAAACTGGGGATTAGCCCATCGGACTTTGCAGATTCATAGAATATAAGGGATCAGCCTGCCGCTCCTCTTTTGAAACGCTTCACATTCAGGATGACGTGACAGGGATTGATCCTGGCGATGCCTATTCGGAATTCAATCTCCGACCCGGGAGAGGAGGAGAGGGACCGCCTGCCTACAATTTCCAGAATCGCCTGGCATTGTCCCGGAATATCATGCGACGGGCACTCTTGTCGTGTTCGGTTGCCAGCAGGAGGCGGGCGACCATGATCGCTTCCGGATAAAAGGCCCAGTCCGATCCATACATCAATCTTTCCGGTCCTAACTCCCGGATCATGGTCTGGATATTCGTCACCCCCTGGCCATGGATATCCATCCAGACATTTTTGTTGTTTTTAGCAATTTTAATGGCCTGTTCATTCTGCATGGCGCCGGAGTGGCATAGCACAAATCGCGTATCGGGAAAAGCAGCGATGGGCTCTTCAAAATTGCCAATGTCTGCAAAATCCTCCGTATAGAGTTTAAATCCCAGGGTTTTTCGCTCCTTGAAACCGGTCCGGCCACTGTGAATCAAGACCGGCAGATCAAACTTGCCGCACAATTCATAGGCGGGCCAGGCTTTTTTGTCGTTGGGAAAAAACCGGCCGAAATTCGGGTGCAGTTTGATGCCCCTGAGTCCCGCTCGGTTGTAGGTCTCTATTTTTTCCAATGCATCATCCAGTGTTGGTTCAATTCCACCGCAAAGGATGAACCGCTCCTCTTGGCCGGAGGAGCGAACAGCCTGCATATACCGCTCGGTCATATCATCTCCGAACGGAATTCCCATTCTCACCGGCAAAACCACCGCCTTCTCGATTTTCAGGCGGTCCATCTCCTCTATCAGGTTTGGAATGGTGTGGGTATCGGTTACATCGCTGCCGCCTGGGGTCAGGCTGTCGATGATAACACCTGTCATCTTTTTCTTGTCTTCCGCGCCAGCGTTTTGATTTATGTACACATCCAGAGAGCTGTTGATATTCGGCGGCAGATAGTATTGGGTCTTGGGGTGCCGCTTCATCAAATCCGGTGTTCCACCGGCCAAAGCGTTTAAGCACAGATGGGTATGGCCATCAATGCCTCCTTCAAGTCCTTCAACAATCATGCGCAGCCGCCCGCTGCCGGTTAGCTCGAAATAGGGGAGTTCTCCCAGGTCACTGATGCCGTTGTATGTCCGCATTTGCATCATGCGTGAATAGGCCGACTTTGCAGCCCAGGCCAGATTTCTGAACATCAGCGTTGGCACGGCAAGCATCGCTGCTTTTGCCGCTGACGAGATGAATGTTCGTCTTTTCATATCCGAAAACCTCCGTTCATGGTTACTTGCTTTATCTCTGTATTAATTGCCAAATAGCAGATTAGCCTTCCAGGGGCAACGTTAAAACCACTTCCCTGGAGGAACTCACTTACACTTCCAGTGGGAAAACGGCTCTCGATCTGCTGAAATACCGTGGTTTGATGTCGATTCCATTACCTCATGACAGACCTCAACGAAATCGCCAGTCTGTGATAGTGCCTTCAAGTGTCTGTTTGGTAGCGTTTTGGTTTCTCCTTCCAAACCATTTTCAGGAGTTAGATTGCCAGGATACGCGGCAGCGCTTACTGCAGCATTTTGTTGGGCCCTCGGTGGATTGATAGCGGTCACTGTCTCCGGCATGCGGGTCGGTATCGCTAGT
>JAOZRE010000595.1 GCA_029940215.1 bacterium
TTTTGTTGCCGTATCTTAGAAGATATCAGTTTTAGTGTCAACCTAATATAGCGAGGAAAATAGTTTACATTTTTCTGTAATGACTCAAATTGCAGAGAGCAAAATTTTCTTAACTCAGAAATGATAGCCGATGCAGCAGAATTTTGCTGATTTATGATGCTGCAACAAATATTTATAAAAACCTGCCTTGAGCGAGATCTATCAGGGTGGTAGAAAATGTTAATAGACATATGCTCATTAAAATATCAGACATGGTCCTGGTTTTTTGTTTTTGAGCAGGGAAACAAAATTAACAACAGTACTGGAGAGAAAAACGTGACCACAACAGGAAAACCAATCACAATCAACGTTCTTATTGATATTGACCCGAAGACCCTGGAAACGATTGTGCAAAATGAGAAAAAAGCAGCGGGATTCGCTGAAGGGCCCCCTGGCAGCGTCGACACAGCTGGCAAAGTAGGTGAATTGATATCCCGCTTTTTGGACGAGAACGGCTTTGACCGTTTCGCGAATGATCAAGGGAATTATTCTTCCAAAAAACAGAAGATCGTCTTTTAAAACAAACGACATGTTATACCAGTTTTTGGCTGAAGGGAGCGTTAAACCGGTTCTCGCCAGTGCCGGATCGAGTTGGCATAGTAGGTCAGAATATCAAGCATGTCGGGATTCGCAATAAGGGTATCACCTTTTTCATGGATCATGTGCCTGATTTTCAGCATTTCCAGGCCGGTGGCTATGTATTTTTCGAAGTTTTTCTTCGGGAAGTAGATTGGGGCTCCGTTGGATCTAAGTTCCTCGATCAGGTTATTGACACCGCTCTTGACCTCCGGCAGTGATTTGGGTTTCCCCTGGAAATCGATCATGACAGTTGCGACGAGCGGGACCGGCAGGACAGGAATGACGTTTTCGATGGAGGTCATGAGATGCGCACACAGGGTTTCGATTTTTTCGAACCGTTCTTCTTTTGTCAGGTCTTTAAAACTGATATTATGTTCCCTGGAGAAGGTCTTCATTGAGATGGGATTGCCGAAATTCACACAGGCATACCCGAATCGCCTCCATTTACCAACCGCCATTTGGAAGAAGCTTCGGACGATGAAGCCGATGGTGGTCTTGAGTACAAACGGCAGGCTGCGCCGTTTGGCCCCAGGATCCATTCCCCGCAACAGGCTGCGGTCTTCAACGGTCCGGTCGTAGTTCATCCCGACCGGGATAAATACGATGTTGCGGTCGGCATCCATATCGTATGAGCGTAGCATGTAGTCGATCAGCCCGAATTTTGGGGACCTGAGTTGACCGTCCTTTGAGAGACCGCCTTCCAAAAAAACCGCCTGACAGACCCCTTCCCGGGTGGCCATACTGATGTATCTTTCCAATACCAGCCGATAAAGAGGATTGCCCGACTTTCTGCGTACGAAAAAAGCTCCCATGGCTTTGATCAGGGACTCCAACGGCCAGATTCTGGCCCACTCTCCCACAGCATAGGAAAGAGAGGTTCGCTCCATAGCCAGGAAAGCTACCAGGACGTAGTCCATGTTGCTGCGATGATTCATAACGAACACGACCGTGGAGTCTTTCTCAACGGTTGCCAGCTTTTCGTTGTCGATGCGGTCGACCCTGACCTTGTAGATGAGCCGTGCAATCTTTCGGGCCAGCCAGTATCCCAACCGAAAATAGAGGTAAGCATTGAACGAGGGGACGATCTCACGGGCATAGACATTGACCTCCGCCTGCAGCACGTCCAGCGGGATTTCCTTTTCTCGAGATATCTCTTGGATGGCTTCCATCACCTTTGGATCGAAGGTGAGGCGATCGATCAGCACCTGCCGCTTGGTCAGTTGAAACGGTCTGAGCTCCAGGTCGAGATGGGAGGCGATTTCGTTTATGACACGGTTGATTCGCCTGCGAAAGTACCAGCGAACACTGGGGATCAGCATTCGGCTCAGGATAGACCACGCAGCAAACAGCACCAGAACGATGAAAATCCAGATGGGGATGGTGATAGTCAAATCAGCCATTGGTATACCGGGGGTAATAATTCAGCTTCACTCCGTCGAGGGAACTCTGATTCAAAACCCGCATGAATCCGTCCCTGGAGCTGTTGGAAAACCTCCTGTTTTC
>JAOZRE010000220.1 GCA_029940215.1 bacterium
AGCCCGTTCCATGATGTTCTCAAGTTCCCGGATATTGCCTCGCCAATTATAATTCTGCAACACCTTGTGCACATCCTCATGAATTTCGGGTAGCGGCTTGTTGTTGCGCTTGGCGTATTTTTTTGCAAAATAGGTAGCCAGGATACTCACGTCGCCTTTTCTTTCCCTGAGGGGCGGTAGTACCATGGGAATCACATTCAGCCTGAAGTAAAGATCTTCCCGAAAGGTCTGATTTTCGACGCACTCGAGGAGAACCCGGTTGGTGGTAGCAATGACGCGCACATCAACCGCTATGGTTTCGGAGCCCCCTACCCGGTCAACGGTATACTCCTGCAACACGCGCAGCAGTTTGGCCTGAAGCGAGAGCGGCATTTCACTGATTTCGTCGAGCAATATTGTCCCGCCATTGGCCTGCTCAAATTTCCCTCGATGCTCGTTGATGGCACCGGTAAAGGCGCCTTTTTTATGCCCGAACAGTTCACTCTCGAGCAGGTTTTCCGGTAGCGCCGCACAGTTAATGGCCACAAAGGGACGATCCGCCCTATCCGAGTGGTTGTGAATATATCGCGCCAGCAACTCCTTTCCGGTCCCACTTTCCGATTGAACCAGAATATTAGCCTTGCTAGGCGCAATATTCTTGGCCACATTCAGCAGGTTCTTCATATTGGCATCTTCGGTGATAATCTCCTTGCCCTGAATTTCCTCTACAGATTCAACCTCATCCTTTTTGGCAGGACCCTTCTTGTTTACTTTCTCTGTCGCGACAGTTGTCACGCCGATCTCCTTTTTAAAGGAGAGGGCTCTTTCGATCAGGAAGATGAAGGTATCGAAATCAAATGGCTTCTGGACATAGTCAAAGGCACCATGTTTCATGGCTGAAATCGCCGTATCAATTGTTCCGTAGGCTGTAATCAAAATGACCGGAATATCCGGGTCGATGGCTTTTATGTCCTTGAGCAGTTCAAGGCCACTCCGCTTCGGCATGGTCATATCCGTGATCACCAGGCTGTATTTGTTCTTGCGGAATTTGTTCAGCGCATCAATCGCGTTATGGGACAACTCTACGGGATACCCACACCTCTTGAGAGCAGCCGACATGGCAATTCTCATTTCCACTTCGTCATCAACAACCAGTACTGGATCTTTAACCACCATTTCACCCTTAATGTCTTTATGTTTTGTTCAATAAGAACTTAGGGTTCGTACAAAAATAACTTGGCATAAGCTGGCCACAAAAGTCCCATAAAGACCAGACATTTTGCCGACAGAATGCCAAGTAATTTTTGAGCCGACCCTCACTATTTACTGCAGAGACATGAAAAATGAGCCCCTTGTCTGACACGACATACCGCCACAGGCCTTTTTCATCCTTCCCGATGTTTCCTGGATCACAGTTGTTCTCAAAATCAGAAAAACGTTTCTGTTTTCCGTCTCTTAGACCTTTTTAGCGTTTCTACGGTTTTAAAGCAACTCCATCTTTCCGGTTTTCTGTTCTCATACCCGACTGAGCCACCCTTGCACTGCGAGCGGCAACCGTTGAGCCAGTGTCCTTTTAACCTCATAGGACACCTCAAACAGATTAGACGCTTCAGCCGCAGCCATTAAGTAATCGTCACTGGTTTTAAGTTCATCAACCAGATTCAGCTCCAGTGCCCGACTTCCATACCAGTACTCACCCGTTGCCACCTTTTCAATGTCCAGAGTCTGTCGTCGCTGAACGACGAAATCCTTGAAAAGATCATGGGTCTCCTCCAACTCCTGGCGGACCTTGTCCCTCTCCAGGTCAGTGTTTTCTCCCATTACGGTCAGGGTTCGCTTGTACTTGCCCGCCGTAATCTGCTCGTAATCGATATTGTGGCGTTTCAGCAGCTTATTGATGTTCGGCATCTGTGCAACCACGCCAATCGAACCAATAATCGCAAAAGGGGCGGCGATAATCCGGTCAGCCACGCAGGCCATCAGGTAACCGCCACTGGCAGCTACCTTATCAACTGCGATGGTCAATGACACGTTTTTTTCCCGCAACCGCTGCAACTGGGATGCTGCCAGACCATATGAATGTACCATCCCACCCGTGCTTTCCAGACGGAGAAGAACCTCATCCCGTGCATGAACCACCATTAACAGTGCTGAGATTTCCTCTCTGAGCAGATCTACCGCTGATGCTTTGATATCACCATTGAAATTCAACACGAATACTCTCTTTTTTTGCGTATTGCTCTTTTTCTCCTGCTTCTTCTCGAACTTCAGCCTGTTTTTCTCTTCTTTTACAATCTGCTTAAACCGATGTTTCGACAGCGTTTTCATCTCTAGGGCCCGTGCAAACTTCTGGTACTTTTCGTTCAGGCTGCTGATCTGCAAATTGCTTTGTTTTTGTGCCTTTCCCCTGAATATGATCGATGCCACCATCCCCACAACGAAAATCACCGCTACACATATCGTCACTGTCTTCGCGAGGAACAGTCCGTAGTTGATCAACAAATCCATCATAGGCATTCCTGTCAATTCCCCTTTCAGGGAGACTTCATGAATAAAAATCGCAGGGAGACTTCACCCTGCACAGGTTTTTTCCGACAGGCACGAATCCCCTCCGGCAGGTAAGGCGCAACAGGGCGGAATAAAAAAAATATACCAAAGAACGGCTATTCAATCCGGTTGAAAACTGTTAATATATGACAAGCGGTTTCCAGATTGATCTGATCGCAAACATCCAGATCGGTTTCAATGATGCAACCAGGCTAAACAATATTAATTCAGTCAATACGAACAACTAAATACAGAGCGTATTCGAAGACAGACAACAGCCGGAATACGCCCGCTGACTATCCTTTCAGCTATTGTCAATCTTACAGGAAAAAAAGATGAACATAGAGGATTACGAAGTATTTGATGCTTCAATGATAAACGTCCGTAACAAGAACGAGAAAAAAGTAATTCAATTCATGAAAGAGCTCATTCCGCAGTTTCCGGAGTTTGACTACTGCACCATCTGTTTGCAGGACGTATACGCCCTGAGCCTGAATCAGCTGACCCCCCGCTATACACAGGCAGGAACCATTGTTCTTAAGAAAGAGCTGAACGACAGTGATTATCGAGACGTTGTAGAAGCTGCCATCGAATCTGTGACCAAAAACGTCAATCACCCGGTCTGATCATCCCCCCAGAAACCGGTTAATCTCTTCAGACACCGGTATCGGATCGTCTAGGTGCAAATGGTGCCCGCCGTCCAGAACAACTGCCTGTTGAATATTCTGAATACAGGCAGCCCTTTCATTCAATCTTCCCAGCCGCTTTATCAAGCCGTTTTTCCCTGTCACAAGCAATGTCGGGGCAACAATACCCTTTAAAAAGCTCTGCACCTGTTCCTCCACCATATACAGGGCAGATCCAAGTTTCAGCCTGGGGTCACTCCGCCACATCACACCGCCGTCTTTTTCCATCAGGTTTCGTTGTACCAGGATCTGAACTGAATCCGGATTCATATCTCCCACCTTAGTTCGAGCCGCCACAGCTGAATCAACATCCGGATAAATGGGCATCATTTTTTTGCCATGCCGTTTCATCTGCTGCACAGACTTGAACATCGAATCACCAACCGTATCAGCCTCCCTGGACATGGGCCCGATGCCCTCCAGCAGCATCAGGTGAGTGATGCGCTCCGGAAAGCTGCCGGCAACAACACAGGCGATGCCAGCCCCGAGAGAATGCCCCAGCAGGGCAAAGCGCTCCCAACCTAGTGCATCCGCAATGGCCATCACATCATCAATATAGTCTACATAGTGGTATTTCATCCCACCCGGCCGATGCTCCGAATGACCGTGACCCGCCAGATCGATGGCAACAAGTTGCAATTGCGACAGGCAGGGGGCCAGCCGGTCAAAACTGGCAGCATTATCCAACCACCCATGCAGTGCCAGTACCGGCAGACCGTTTGGATCTCCCCACCTTCTGGCGGCAAAGCGCAGATACCTGGTCTCGATTGTGGTATCAACAGCCTGTTCAGTGGACATTGCCATCCTTGTCAATTATTTGTTCACTGATCTTGCGGCCCTCATGATCATACCGTTCGATGATGCGATGATATCCTGTCATTTTCGTCAATCTTTTGGAAAAAAAATAGATGGTCCGGGTTTTAACGCCACTGAGATCATAGTAGGTGGTCGATTGCGAATAGATCCGCCTGTCCTGGTGATCATCCTTGAAATACACCTCCATGCGAGTTCTGGTGCCGGTTGGGTCGTAATACAGGGCAATTCGCTCATATCCGGCTACCATCGCCTTCTCTTCCCTGAATACAATTTCAACCTCCTTCACCTTCCCCATCCGATAATAGGACTTAACGGTCTTCATCACACCCAGATCATTGTAATCATTCACCAGAATAAAGCTTTCATCCTTGATTTTGTAACCACTGTCGTCAAAATAGCTTCTCCTTTTCTCGTACCGGTACTCGTTGTCCCCCTCCTCGTATACCGTTTCGACAACATCCGCTCCCTGGCTGTTTTTCTTCTTCAACACTTTTTCAGCCAGCACCGGATTAGCCAATCCAACCAGAAACAACAGGACAATCATTTGTCTCAATCTCATTGTGGCTCCGCACTTAAGGTTTCCCAACCCAGGTTCGTTTTTCCTTCAAACAATGACAGGGTCTCCCGGATTTCCGGGATAGATACGACATGAGCAGTTTGCATCAAGGTACCGGGATTTCTGAAAGAATCGTCTGTACAATATCATCCGACGTCTGCTCCTCAGCTTCTGCTTCATAGGATATGTTCACACGATGCCGCAGCACGTCCGGCGCGATAATCTTGATATCCTGCGGTGATACAAATCCTCTTCCCTGAAGCACTGCATACGCCCTGGCCGCAATGGCAAGCGTTATGGTCGCCCGGGGTGATGCACCGATATCTATCAGCGGCTCCAGCTTCCCCAGTCCGTAATCGCCAGGGTTCCGGGTCGCATGGACCAGTTCGACAATGTAGTCCTTGATCTTTCCGTCCACATAGACATCATTCACCAGTTCGCTGATCTTCAGCACCTCCTCCAGCGAGATTATCGGCCGAATCAGCGACTCCTGTGAAAATGCAGTGACACGGTCCAGTATCTCACGCTCTTCAACTTTTGTGGGATAGGAAACCCTCAGCTTCATCATAAAGCGATCCACCTGCGCTTCCGGCAATGGATAGGTCCCCTCCTGCTCTATCGGATTCTGTGTAGCCAGCACCAGGAATGGTTTGTCCAGGGGATAGGTTTTACCGCCCAGTGAGACTTGTTTTTCCTGCATGACTTCCAGTAGCGCACTCTGCACTTTTGCCGGCGCCCGGTTAATTTCATCCGCCAGGATGATGTTCGCAAACACCGGTCCTTTCTTCGGAGAGAATGTCCCGTCTTTGGGATTAAAAACATTGGTGCCCACGAGGTCAGCCGGTAACATGTCCGGTGTGAACTGGACCCGCCTGAATTCCGCCTTGATGCTTTGCGCCAGAGAGCTGACCGAGAGGGTCTTGGCCAATCCCGGCAGACCTTCCAGCAGGATATGACCACCGGTCAGCAGACCGATAATCAATCGGTCCAGCATATACTCCTGCCCTATCACCGCCTTACCTATCTCCGCACGAATATCCTGAATCTTTAGACTTTCCTGCTTAATCCGTTCCTCAAGTTCCTTGATCTGACCGTACATAACACCTCACTATACTTACTGCCAATGCGCGAGTCATGACCGACTTATGACTGAAAAGGTCATGACTATCTTCAGAATTACACTATTATTTTCAACTGCAGACAATTTACTGGTTGACTGTCGTCCGCTCGATAACGAAAATAGTAGCGAGACCTCACATAACTTTCAAGAGGAATGCGTCAATTATCCAACAAATATCAGAGAATGGTACCCACCAAACAGGAAATTGAACAAAAAATCAAGAAAATGGCTGTTTTTGTAGACAGCACCATCTCACGGGCGTCCAATCTTTTGGATGCAGTAGCCAACGACCCAGAGGAGCTCGAAAAACAGGTACGTCAAGCGGGAAAGCAATCTGCGGATTTTCTTAGAAAACAGAAACTGGAACTGGAGATCCGAATTCTCAAACTGCGCCTGCAGGAAGTCGAACGGAAAATTGAGGTCGAACGGGGAAATGGCGAAGGGGAAAACACCCAACCCTGATGGCTGGATGTTTCTCAAATCTTCTTACAGCTTCGCTTTGGCAGCTTCTGCAATCGTCTTGAATCCATCGAAATCCGCAATGGCCAGATCCGCCAAGGACTTACGATCGATTTCGATTTCTGCCAGCTTGAGGCCATGGATCAGCTTGCTGTATGTCAACCCGCAAATACGCGCAGCTGCATTTATGCGGATGATCCATAATGATCGGAAATCCCGCTTCTTAGTTCGGCGATCCCGATACGCATAACATCGCGCCCTTTCGACCGCTTCCTTTACCGTACGCAGCAGGCGGCTTCTTCCACCGCGGTACCCTTTGGCTGCTTTAAAATACGCGTTCTTTTTCTTGCGTGCGTGTACCGCCCTTTTTACTCGTGACATTTTTTCTGATCCAAATCTAAAGGTTTATCTGATTTGACGGGTGACCCAAGTGATCTCAGGTTTATCCGTTTGGCAGCATTCGTTTGATAGAAGCCACATCAGCAGGAGCAATCAATCCACTCCGCCTTAAATTACGTTTAGCGGACGGACTCTTTTTCGTCAGTATATGCCGAAGTTTTGCTTTTTTCCGCTTGATCTTGCCGTTTGCGGTAATCTTGAACCGTTTTTTCGCTGAACTCTTTGTCTTAATCTTATACCCTGCCATATTTTACCTACGCTTGTTTCTTCGGTCCTAATATCATCTGTGCGGATCGCCCTTCAGAACGAGGTTGAGTCTCAACCACACCCAAATCCTCGACGGCTGCTGCAAATTTTCTTAAAACTTCAATCCCTAACTGGGAAAACGCCATCTCCCGCCCCCGATACTGAAGGGTAACCTTGACCTTGTTACCGTCCTGGAGGAAGTTTCGTGCGTGTTTGACCTTGAACTGGAAATCATGCTCCTCTGTCTTAGGTCGAAGCTTGATCTCCTTGATGCGAATAACTGCCTGTTTCTTTTTTGCGTCGTGTAGCTTTTTACTTTGTTGATATTTGTACTTACCGTGATCCATAATCCGGCAAACCGGCGGATCAGACTTCCCGCTGACCTCAACCAGGTCGAATCCACGGCTCGCAGCAATTCCCAATGCCTCCTTAGTGTCCATGATACCGAGCTGCTCGCCGGTTTCGTCTATAACACGAACCTTAGCAGCATTGATATTGTTATTTACTCGGCCACCATCTTGTTTGGTAGGCTTTCTCCTTCTTTGCTGGATATCCCCTCCTTAAAAAGTTACGACGTAGGCGCGGGCGGGATTGAACCGCCGACCACTACCTTGTCGAGGTAGTGCTCTCCCACTGAGCTACGCGCCTATCGTTCTCTGTTTCCCGTTTAACACGTTCTGGTGGAGGATACCGGGGTCGAACCGGTGACCTCCTGCTTGCAAGGCAGGCGCTCTAGCCAGCTGAGCTAATCCCCCGCTCAAAGAGAAACACACTGATAAACGTTCCCTCCAACCGCTTGTGGTGGGCCAGGGTGGACTCGAACCACCGACCCCGTCCTTATCAGGGACGTACTCTAACCTGCTGAGCTACTGGCCCACTATACCAAATAGTTTTTCTCACCAAACTTAAATAATTAGCGAAACGACTATATTCTGTCAACCGCTATTTGATGGTTTTTTAAAATAAATAATAGAATAAATGTATCTATTCAGCAGGCGCCCCGCCGAGGGGATCATGATTCAAAACT
>JAOZRE010000221.1 GCA_029940215.1 bacterium
GTCTGTAAATCTCCGCTGACCGGTGGATGGGGTGACGCCAACTGCGGTGGAAATCTTGCTCCGGCAAATCAGCAGTGTGGGTATGACGCCATCTTTTTCAAGGGGATTTCTGAGAAACCGGTTTACCTCTACCTGGATAAAAAAGAACCTCAGCTCAAGGATGCCTCCCACCTCTGGGGTATGGACGCCATTGAAACGGAGTTGAAGCTGATCGAAGAGAATGCGGGAAAGAAGATGCCGTCAGTGGCCACCATCGGTCCCGCAGGCGAGAAACTCTCCCTGATTGCGGGTATCTCCAACGACCTGGGACGCTATGCCGGTCGGTCCGGTGTGGGCGCGGTGATGGGTTCCAAGAAGCTGAAAGGGATCGTGCTGGCGGGTACCAAGCGGGTGCGGGGTGAAAATCCGGAAGCGATCAAGGCGCTCAGCAAGGCTTACGCTGACAAGATGCGCAAGGCCAACCTGCCCGGATTTTTCAAGGGTGGTCTGCTGCCTATCCTTGGTGGGCTGATGGCCAAGGCCAAAAAGGTCGGTCCCATAGACGGGATGAGCACCGCCATGATGTTCAAGAAGTTCGGCTCTATCCTTGTCAACTCTATGGGTGTGGTTAACGGTGACAGTCCGCTGAAGAACTGGTCGGGTTCCGTGAAGGACTTTCCCAAGAAGCAGTACAAGAAGCTTAATCCGGAGTTCGGGATTGGCCGGGAGAGCAGCAAGTATCATTGTAACTCCTGCATTATCGGTTGCGGCGGCATTGCGGACATCAAGGATATCAACAACGGCGAGTTCGAACATACCCACAAGCCCGAGTACGAAACGGTCTGCATGTTCGGCAGCAATATCCTGAACGACGACTATGACAAGATTCACACCATCAATGAACTGGTGAACCGGGGCGGGCTTGATTCCATATCAGCCGGGTCTACGGTGGCTTTCGCCATTGAGTGCTATGAAAAAGGCATTCTGACAAAGGCTGAAACCGATGGTCTGGAACTGACCTGGGGTAATATCGATGCTGTCATTGCGCTGGTCAAGAAAATGATCGCCCGGGAAGGCATTGGCGATCTGCTGGCAGACGGATCTCGTGTGGCGGCTGAAAAGATAGGAAAAGGCTCTGAACAGTACGCCATTCATGCCGGCGGACAGGAACTGCCGGCCCATGACCCCAAGATAGACCCTATGCTGGGGGTGACCTACAGCGCCGATCCCACACCGGGCCGTCATACCACCAGTGGCGGTGTGTATTACAAGCATTCCAGCCTCTGGGAGTTTGTGAGCTGGGCACCCACTCAGAAGAAGGAGTTGAAAGCCGACGAGTATGTGCCGTCTGAACGCGAAGCCATGAAGAACAAGGCCATGACAGCCTATAAAATGGTCGTGGACGGCGTCGGGGCCTGCTATTACGGCATGTTGAGCGGCGAGCAGCACATCGGGCTGTTCAAATACCTGAACGAAGCCACTGGTTGGAACAAGACACCGGATCAGTACATGGAAAACGGTATCCGCATGCAGACCCTGCGGCAGATGTTCAACGCCAAACACAAGGTGGATGTGGCTGGATTTCGCATGGCTGAACGAGCCGTCGGTAACCCGGTTTTGAAGGGCGGTATGTCGAAGGGGGTCACTCTGAAAATCGATGAAATGATCTCGATTTACAATAAGGCCTGGGGCTGGGACGAGAAGAGTGGCTATCCCAAAAACCTTTCCGTAGAAAACCTGGGTTTAAACACCCTTTTATCTGAACCCTATAGCTACGAATAGAACATCATGAGTGATAAAATAGCAAAACAACTGCCGGAAATTGACTACAAGGTCTGCATGGCCTGCAAGGACTGCGTGGCGGTTTGCCCGCTCAGCTGTCTGGTGGCAGATAAAACAGGTCTCGACAAGTACAGGAAAGCCTATCCCCGGCTGGGGGATTACAACCCCTGCAATGGCTGTAAGATCTGTGCCAAGGACTGCCCGGTGGATGCCATTACCATGGTTCCGAACCCGGCTTATAAAGCTGCCTGATATTTGAATCCGGGTCGCCTCGATCCGGTATTCTATTCATCACGTCGAGCAACCGACCCATGAACAGAAACACCATGAAAATCAAGGTGTATGCTCCGCTGTTTGGAGACACAGGACTGCTGGACAAAAACGGGTACCTGGAACTTCCCGAGGGTGCCCTTCTGCGCGATCTTTATAAAACACTCAAAATCCCCCTCCTGCTTAGAAACTCCATCGTCTGCCAGGTGAATTACGAGCGCTGCAAGGCCAGCAGAAAGCTGGTCGATGGAGATATTGTGAGCTTTGTCGGCCCGCTGTCAGGAGGATGAGAGTGCTCCGGTGCGTTCTCTTCCGCCAGATCAGATAACCACCGGCTGCTGCAACTTAAAAGGAAAAACGGATCACCTTATGCTGGAACCCCTGCGATAACCATTTTCCGTCTCGAGAACTTTTCACGATAAGAATTCGGGGATAGGGAGGTGTATTTTTTAAACAGCTTTCTCAGGGAGTTACTGTTTTCGTACCCTGCCATGAAGGCAATTTCGTCAACAGTTTTTCGAGTCGTTTCCAGTAGTCGTTTGGCACCTTCAATGCGAATGCGCTGGAGGTAAAGGATGGGAACCTCGCCCGTTGCGCTCTTAAAACGTCGTTTGAAATTTCGGGAACTCATACCCATCTGTTGTGCAATATCGTCGATCAGGACGCTCTTTGAATAGTTCGTCTCCATCCATTCCTGAGCCTTCAGGATGGGGGCATCCCCATGATTCTTCTGAGACCTGTACGTGAGGTATGGGGTCTGGGCATGACGATTGGGATCGATAAGCATGGCTTTAGAGCATGAGGCGGCAACGTTTCCGGATCCGTATTTTTCAATAATATAAAGGCAAAGATTGAGATAGGAGGTGACGGCCCCTGCGCTGATCATTCCACTGTCTTCCACAATCAGTTGGTTGATATCCAGGTTAACGTCAGGATAGGTCTGTTGAAACAAATCCGCAAACTGCCAGTTGGTCGTTGCTGTTTTACCGTCCAACAAGCCGGTTTCCGCTAATAGAAACGCGCCTGTGCAAACTGAGCACATCAAGGTGCCTTTTCCATACTGGTAAGCAAGCCACTCAACAAGCTCTTGAGACCGGCTGGCTTTCGGGTCGAAAAGAGGCATAAATCCGGGGATAAGGATAATATCTGTCTCATCGACGGCTCCTATGGATGTGTGAGGGGTTACTGAGACATTGCCGAAGCCCGTCAACGGTTTTCCATCGATAGACACGATCTGGGTCTCAAACCAGGGAGGGTTTTCATCGCCGGGACTGCCGCTGAAATTGGCGGTCATAAACGTATCTGCAGCTCCCATAACGATGGAGAGGAGGCTATTGGTTTCAGCAATCAGGGTTATTCGAGGCATGATATGGGCTCTTTCTGTTTGGGTTCGCTACTGGCTCAAATGGAGTGCTTTTTGTCATTTTGGCCCCTTCTCATTCTCTTTGACAAGCGATAAATTATGAGTAGATAAGGACAGGCTGGTTATCAACACCGGTATAATCCAAAAGCGGCTTAGTGTACTGAGGATGCCGATGTCAAACAGCGGTTGGCGGGATTTAATCCAAAACAAACCCATTCAGGAGAAAAATGATGATTAAAATAATGACTAAAATAATTAAAGCGCTGCTTTGTGCGATAGTGGGCACGTCACTGGCTTCCTGCGATTCGCTGATGGAGTCTCAAATAAAAGACAGACTGACAGAAAGCCAGGCCAATCAGGCTGCCATGATGTCCAGCGAAAACATGCAGGTGATCCTGCTGGGTACCGGTGGTCCGCTGAGCAATGAGACACGGGACAGTACCGGGACTGCTATTATTGCAGGCGGAGAGTTTATCATGGTGGATGTGGGTCCTGGAATTGTAAAGAACATGAACCTGTCGGGATTGCCGGCCGGTAAGATCAGTGCGCTGTTTCTGACCCATTTTCATTCGGACCACATCACCGAAATGGGGGAACTGGACTTCATGACCTGGGCCCAGGGGAGGGATAAGAAACTGGAAGTATACGGGCCGGAAGGGGTTGAGCAGGTTGTAGCGGGCTTCAATACAGCCTATGCCTTTGATTCCAGCTATCGCACCGCCCATCACACCGAGGAGTGGATGCCTTCCAAAAACTCCGGAATGGTTGCTAACACCCTGACGATTCCTGATCCGGAAGAGGCTGTCCCCTTTTTCGATCGCAACGGATTGAAGGCGTCGGTCTTCCAGGTGGATCACTCACCGGTCAAACCCGCCGTGGGTTATCGCTTTGAATATCGGGGCAATGTGGTGGTGATCTCAGGTGATACCGTCAAAACAGAAACCCTGCCCAAATTCGCCAGGGGTGCCGACCTGTTTCTCTGTGAAGCGCTTAATAAGGAGATGGTGATGATGATCTCCAGAATAGCCGGGGAGCTGAACAATCCCAGACTGTCAAGGCAGATGCATGATGTGACCGATTACCACATGTCACCGGTTGACGCAGCGGAGATCGCCCAGGAAGCCGGTGTCAAAAAACTGATTCTGGCCCATGTGGTCCCACCGGTTGAGAACTTCATCGCCAAACGGATATACCTCAGGGGCACTGACGACGCCTTTGACGGGGAGATCATCCTGGGTCAGGATCGGGCCAGATTTGAGCTCGAACCCAAGAACTAGGGGCTGGATCGCGTATTTCTGAGTCACATCTAAAATTAGCACCCCAAATCATTGAACAGTAGAAGACCCTTTTGGGCTGCTTGTTCTGGATTATTTTCAACAACCGGAACAGCTCTGCAACAATCGGGTAAATACCGCTTCTACTGTTTACCTGCCTGATGCTGCCGCCAGCGTAACCCACACGAAGTATCACTGGGTGAGGTTCCCAAAGCTCTGGAAGGGGATAGGTTCGAGCGGTTTTATGGGACTGCAGGACCTTTTAGTCCGACTATTCCGCAAAGCAATGCATAATAGCCCGCTCCTAGCAGTTTGGCAATCAGTCATAGCTCCCTTGAATTGAGCAACACCATTTTTTTGACCCCACCTGCTGATTCCGATACTTCGCCAATCAAGTGGCCGGTTAGGATGAAGACATCAAGGTGACTGACCAAATGCCTGAAGGAGGTCCCCTGGGCCCGGAGCTTTCTCTGCAGCGTCTTTTCGCTTGTTGAAAGCAATGAGCTGACATTCTCGAAACTGCAGTTCCCATCCGGCAGCAGGATTCGAATCAGGTACTCTGTGCGCGTGAGGATATCCCTCCTTTCCCAGATTGAATATCGAATGGTTTGACATTATGGCAATATTATATATATATTAAATTTTGCCATGGCAATTTTCTAGTGTCTTCAAATTTTGTCGAGATTACTATGCGGCTTTTTTGTCTGAAAGATTTTCTTCCAAAGACTGACTAGAAAAAGATATCATATGATTCTAAATCGACACATCAGCCGGTTTGCATTCTCTGAAGAGTTTGAACGTCAAATGCGATTTATTGTCGGCCCAAGACAATCCGGCAAAACAACATCAACTGAACAGTTTTTAAAAGAAACTAACTGCCAGAAACTATATTACAATTGGGATAAAAGAAGCATAAGAACTCAATATATTGCTAACAATTATTTTTATTTGAAGGATTTGCTCAACGTAAAACCAACCGGGCATAAGCGTTGGTTATGTATGGATGAGATTCACAAATATCCCAAATGGAAAGATGTTTTAAAAGACTTTTTTGATTCCCACGGATCAGAGAACGGATTTATTATAACTGGATCTGCTCGCTTGGACATGATGAGACAGAGTGGAGACAGTCTTGCCGGAAGGTACTTTACCTTTCGTCTAAATCCGTTGACCTTGGCTGAGGTATTGGGTCGAGCATTCCAACCTCCAACAGATACAGCAGAAGAGTGGATAAAAAAACGGTTAGGAAGTGTTGAATACCATGAGCAGGAACTTATCAGTTTATTGGAATTCAGTGGCTTTCCCGAACCTATGTTGTCAGGTTCAAAACGTTTTCACAACAAATGGCGGGATGATTACATTGATCGTCTGGTTAAAGAAGACATACGTGACTTAACTAAAATCCGGGAGTTGGAGAATATTGCAACGCTGGTGCAATTCCTACCCTCAACAGTATCTTCACCTTTATCGATTAATTCCTTAACCAGGGATATGAAAATCAGTTTTGCCACGATCGCAAATTACTTAAAAACCTTAGAGTTAGGGTACCTGGTATTTCGAATTCCACCTTATACGAAAAACATTGCAAGATCTCTGACCAAAGAAAACAAGCTTTACTTTTTTGATTGGACAAGGATACCTACTCCAGCACACCGTTTCGAAAACTATCTTGCTGTGGAACTGAAAGCCCTTCTGGAATCGTGGGTTGATGCAGGTTATGGCAATTACGAGCTTTGTTTCATCAGGGATAGAGATGGTAAAGAAACTGATTTTCTAATTCTGAAGGAATCCCAGCCCTGGCTGTTAATAGAGGCTAAAACATCAAAATCAACAATAGAATACCACCATTTGAAAAACAGAGAGGTACTAGGCCGAATTCCGTTTATTCAAATCGTTAGAGAAAACAATGTTGCTGAAAAAAGAGAGGATGGCGTATACCAACTTTCGGCATCCAGGTTTTTTGGGTAAGATTATTTTTTAAGATGAGTTATTGGCTTCTCCATTTCGAAGGCGCCACACCAAACCAGCGCTTGAAGGCCCGGGTGAATGCACTCTGTTCGAAATAACCCAACAGGTATGACAGTTGACCAAAGGACAGCTGGCTTTGCTTGAGGTGTTGTCTGGTAATGGATTGTCTTACCTCTTCGACCAGTTGGGTGAAGGTGGTTCCCCTGGCTTGCAGTCTTCGCCGTAGTGTCCTCTTGCTGAGCGAAAGCAGGGAACTGACATTCTCTATACTGCAGGCTCCCTCCGGAAGCAGTGTCTGAATCAGGTACTTTAAACGGCTGACGATGTCGGACTGTAATTGTTTTTCCATCTCATCGAGCTGGAACTGAAGATATTGTCCAAACTGCCCGAAAGCCGATATTTTCCGCTGCAGATCAGACGCTTTAAAAACGATCTGGTTCCTTTCCCGGGCTGTTAGCACTCACACCCCATACAAACGATTCAGTTGCCCGGCAAATTCGGGGAGGTCATCAGACAAATGGACGGCATCAGATCTCCAGCTCTCCCCCAGAAATATCTTCATAATAGTTAATCCGACTCCGATACTCATATAGAAGATCTGTTTCAACTCTTCACTGAAGTGAAGATTACTGGTATAGAAAAAGGCCGTCTCCCCTTCGATCTTCAACTCCGGAGCTGCCCAGTGAATACGGAACGGATGGTATCGAATCAGGGTCCTCAATGCCTCTTCAACGGTATCCGCATTCTGGAGAAGCAACCCCAGTGTTCCCATAAATGAAAGATCCAAACGCGAGGACAGATACAAGCTGAAATGTTCTGATCCCGTTTCTACAGCAGCGACATTCAAAAGCCGCTCAAAGGAACGGAATTGCATCAGGAGTTCAGGGTGCTCAATTTCCAGTGAGGTAAGCCTGGCTTTGTCCAGTATCTTTTTCGGATCCCCACCCAGATTGAGAACCGTCTCACGAAAACTATCCCACAAAGAAGATCGAAGCTTAGGGTTAACCATTACCTGCCACTGTTGTCGTTTGAAAATAGGGTAAGAGTCGGCTTAAAAATTAGTCAAGTGATTCCCATTAAACACCGATTTTCACAGTTAGTTTAATCGTCATAGTTTTCCAAATTTCTGGCCCTGTTATTGGGTCCAGATTATTTCCAAAGATTTGTTATCGAGCCATGGAATCGAGA
>JAOZRE010000222.1 GCA_029940215.1 bacterium
TAGTTACGAAATCTGCTTAGTTTATCCCAATTCTGCTAACATCCGTACTGTTTAGCAAAATTTAACATTTTGTAAAGTTTCTAGAAAGAAATCAGTACTCCATAAATCCAGTTCTTGCGGGTCTTTTATAAAAGGAGATACATCAGCTTTGGCTTTTTTAAAATCTATTTCCTTGAATCTGTTTTTCAGTAAATCGACAACATGGTCTTTATCCAGAGTTTTTCGGCTTTGCCAGTGTCCAGTCTGGATCAATCTCTCTTTCAGGTGCTCAAGGTGACAAGAAACATTGTTGCCTAAATACCACAAATAGTCATAAAAATCTCTTCCCTTAACACGGGTTTGCCATTGTCGGCAGATAACGGCATGTAGTTTACCCGCGAACAGGTCAGGTTTGATGAAAAGCTGAACCTGGAAAGGTATAGGAACAAGCAGGTTTTTTACTTCATATTTTGCCTTGTCCGGTGGATTGGTATCAATTTCCAATTTGATTTTCAGTTTTTTACCAGCGTGCAGTTTGCCGATATATGAATCCGGTGCTTTGATCAAAATAAGATTTTTATTGGTATTGCCCTTAATAAATGCCGATTCAATTTGAGTGCTCGATTTTTTGTCCTTTTTTAATACTGTCATCTCGAACCCAAACCCCTCTAACTCTTTCTTAATAGATTCAAGATAGGGCATGAGGTTAAAGCTGCTATCGCTTTTCAATAATGAAAAGTCCAGATCTTCAGAAAAACGTCCCAGGCCATGAAATATTCTCAAAGCCGATCCCCCATAAAAAGCAGCGTGCTGGAAAAACTTCGACCGCCAAAGCCCGAGTAACGCCAAATGCTGAATAATTTCCTTCAGCGAATTCTCATAATCGGTCCTGTCTGTTATGGAATATTGGGAAATCAGACTTTCCAGTGCTCTATCCATAAGCCTCTTTTTTTTGTGAGTATTTTTTAAGGGCCCATTTAACAAATAGGGAAACAGAGGGTTTGCGATAACAGTCGCTTAACGTCATCAGAAGATTAGTGTCCAAGTCCTCAATTTCTTCCAGGTCTATTCTCAAGTCGGTTTCCAAATAGCTGATAACATCCTGGATGGTCCTAATTTGCTTTATCGATCCAATTTGATCACACAACGATTTTTCTTTGGATGCAATGATAAATGAACTCTCTTTTTCTCTAATTAAAACCCGACCCAAAGGAAAAACTTGGTTGTTTACATAACGGTAGGAAAAATTGCCTATCGGTGTCTCAAACGTCTTGTTTCGTTTATTTGTCACTCCCGTTATTACCTCAACTCTCTCAGGAATGAGTCCCCAGTATGAAAGGGCATATTCAAGGGATACGTATGACGGGCCATAAATAAGATTGCTTAAGACTAATTTATCAATTTCACCTCCATATTCTGGTGATAAAATATAAAGTCCTTTTTTGATTCTGATGATTTCTCTCTTTTTTAACATTGAACCAATCTTGACCCTTGGAGAACGGTACTCTTTCAGCAGGCTGTGAAGATAGACATAGTCGAATGGATGTTTAGGTAGAGCGAGAAAAACCGGCTTCATGAATTCTCCAGTATGTATGCTTTATCTGTACATACTGGTTATTCTACTAGTAATCAGAATAAATGCAACATTTTTAAAAGGCATAAATTACAGTAAATTATCAGTTATTTCTAGTTCAGGTGAAATAAGGGAGTCCTCCAATAACTACTCTGAAGAGGGTCCTTTAAATTCAGGCTTTCTGCCTTCCAAAAAGGCGTTGATGCCTTCTTTGGCATCTTCGGAAAAAATGTTTTCCAGGAATGATTTCTGTTCCATTTTCATACCGGCTTCAAAGCCTTTGTTTATACCCGTGTTCAGGCATTGTTTGATTTTGGCAATGGCACCTGTGGCTTGGCGGGACAGTCGCAAGCAGTAGTCAAAGGACTCCTCAAACAGTTTGTTTTCCTTTACAACCCTGTTAACTAAACCTGCCGTCAGAGCTTCTTCCGGCAATAGCTGCAACCCCTTGTACATCATTTCCACCGCTTTGGATTTTCCAACCAGTGGCCATAAACGTTGTGTTCCCCCAAAAGCCGGTATCATTCCCAGCTTGACTTCCGGCAATCCAATTCTGCTGGAGCCCTCGACCATAAACCTGAAGTCGCACAGCAGAGCCAATTCCAGTCCACCACCTAAACAGTGCCCGTTGATAGCCGCCAGGGTTGGTACAGGCAGGGATTCAAAATCATTGAACAGCTGATGAACTTCAGGCTGTCGTTTTACCAGTGCCTCATCGATATCCTTTAACGAATTCAAATCATCACCGGCGGAGAAAAACCCCGGGCAGTCACTGGCAATCATTGCTGATCTGACCTCTCTGCTGTTTCGAATCTCGGTAATAATTTTTTTTAGATCATCAAAACACGTAATATCCAACCCGTTTACCGGTGGGTTATTTAAAGTGATGATAGCGACATTGTCTTTTACTTCGTATCTTACTACACTCAATTCCATTTTTCCTCTCCTTTGTTATTGATCAGCCTCGTAACTCCTTTTTTTTGCTGTTTCCATCATGTATGCCAATAAAAAAAGGCCTATGGAGGTGCCGGGAGCAACTAAGTGACGATCTGAGAAGCGAAACCTGCAGTTTCAAACGATCGTAACACTATAGACAAGGGTGATTATTTTGAAAATATTGACTAACTTGTAAATTGCAATTTGAGGTAAATCGGAGAACATTTACTTGTTACGCTGAATTGCGAAACTTGTAGCAAGAACCCAGATTTACTGCGGTGCTGAATAGTTTGACCCTATCCGGCCGGTTTAACTTTTATAGTGAAGCTAGCATTCCTCCGTCACAGGCGATGGTTTCACCGACAACATAAGCCCCCGCCCTTGAACAAAGAAATATCGTCAGCCCTGTGATATCTTCTATGGTTCCAACACGGCCACTTGGATTAACCTGACCGACGGCATCCCAGTCTACGCCATCACCATCAATCTTGCCGCCAAACCCGACCCCGGTACTCAGCATCCAGGTGGGAAACGGACCTGGTGCAATCGCGTTTACGATAATGTTTTCTTTGATGAGGTGGGCAGCCAGCATACGTGTCAGGTGATGAACCGCTGCTTTTGAAGATGCATAGGAGAAATTATCAAACAATGGGATCTTAATCCCATCGACCGAACCAATATTAATAACACGGGCTGGGTCTTTGACAGATGCAGACTCTCGAAGTAGGGGCAATAATTTTTGTGTCAGGAAAAAAACACCCTTGACGTTGGTATCCATCACCTTATCCCAGCCCGATTCAGGGAATTCATCAATTGACGCTCCCCAATTTGTACCGGCATTATTAATCAGAATATCAAGTTTGCTCTCTTGTGCTGAGAATGAGTCGACCAATGATTTGATGCCTTCCAGTTCTGCAAGATCTGCAGGGATTGAGATACATTCTCCTTGAAATGTATCACTCAGCCGTTTGGCAGTAGTGTCACAAACTTCTGCTTTGCGAGAGCTGATATAAACTTTCGTACCATGACTCAATAAGCCTGCCGCGATCATTTCCCCTATTCCTCTTGATCCTCCAGTGACGAGAGCTGTTTTACCTTGGATTGAAAACAGGTTTTTCATGTTTGTATTCATCTTTTTATCCTTTATTAAAAAAAGGCATTGAAAAACCGCTAATACTGACTATTACCTGCCTAATACAAAAAACCCATGTATTGAAAAAAAGACTTGGCAAGACAAGTCGCGGAAGCTGTGATCAACCGATCATCGTTAACGGTGATTCGCTGATTAGTCAGGCAGTCGATATTCGCAATAATTTTGATTAGGTTATGGTGTGCTTTCTATTTTTATTGGTAAAAATCAGAAGGTGTCAAGCGTAAAACCAAATAAATCTAAACTACAACGCCTGAATTAACGATAAAACATAGTTATTAATCTAATTATACATAAAAAATCTATTTATTACTAAGTAATTTGTTGACATAATCATATTGACATCCTATATTTCGCCCATAAGCTAACCTTAAAGGAATAAAGGAACAGATTTATATGAAACAGGGAAATCAAGTCAGGAAGACAAAGACCAAAAACAAGACCAATAACCGGCTGAAAAAAATTGCGATTTTGGAAGGCGCTTTAAAGGTATTTGGTGAAAAGGGTTTTGAAGCAACGACTATTGCAGCCATCTGCAAATCGGCCAAGATTGCGGATGCAACTCTGTATGAGTATTTTGAGTCAAAAGAGGATGTGCTGTTTTCAATAGCCGAACATTACACCCGTCAGCATCTTGAGAATATGAAGCAGGTCAATCATTTTTTCCACAATACCCGGGAAAAAATGCGGTTGATTATACAGTCCTACCTGGAGTTTTATGAAGATAATCCCCTTTACTCTTCGGTTGCACTCTTGAACCTGAAAGGGAACCGAAACTTCCTCAAGTCGCCCGCCTACCAGGTGGTCAGAGAGGCGTCCGGGTCAATTATTGAGGCTGTTGACGAAGGGGTAAAGAAAGGGATTTACAGGGATGACGTTGATGCCTACCTGGTGAGAAATATGGTGCTGGGTTTTATCGAACATCTGACGATTCAATGGCTGCTGCTCAAGCGTCCCGAAAAGATCTCCCCATGTCGGGATTCAATTTTTATAATGGTGATGCAATCGATTGAGAAAAACTGTAAGGAGGCATATGACAACTAAAAGACGAGGTCTGGTCCTGGTTACCGGGGCATCCGGTTTTACCGGTCATCATATGGTCGCCGAGGCTGTCAAGGCTGGTTTCAAGGTGCGGGCAACCGATCTGTCCAGCAGGCATTATGGCGCCATGTTTGAGGCCCTTGGGGTTGAGTTTGTCAAATCAAACCTGACCAACAGAGACGGCCTGGATCGTCTTTTGGATGGTGTGGACGGTGTAATTCACGTGGCCGGCATTCATGACTATTCCACCCCGGATAAGCTGATGTGGGCTGTTAACGTACACGCAGTTGAAAATCTTTGCGATGCTGCTGTAACAGCTGGGGTCGAGCGCTTTGTTCACTTCTCGTCTGTTAATGTCTACGGGTTTAATTCAAACCCGGGAAATCCGGTTAAAGAGGATGATCCAAAGCAGACACCGCCCCATAACAATTACAATACGACTAAATGGGAAGGCGAAAAGATTATTCACCGATATGTCAAAGACAAAGGACTGCGGGCTACTATCATGCGTCCGGCCGCTATCTACGGGACACGTGCTGAATACGGTCTCTACTATGTTTTCAAGATGGCATGGAAAGAACGCAACAAAAAGAAAAGTCTCATGGTAGGCAATGGGACCCAGACAGAGGCATTTTTGCATGTGGAGGATATGTGCCGGGCGGTGATCCACGCTTTTGACAATGATTCAATGGTCGGCGAAGCCTACAATGTCAGCGATGATACTCGGATCAGCACGGCAGAATTCTTCAGGCTGGTCAGCCGGGAGCTCCTGGGAAAGGAAAAAGATTTCTTCAGTGTCCCCTTGGCAGTCGTCAAGCCGGTGGCAGTTATCTCCCAGTTTTTTGCCAGAATCATGGGCACCAAATCAATTCTCGAAAAAGCAACGTTGGAATATGTTGCCTCAGACAGAATCTGGGATAACAGTAAGCTCAAGGCTACGGGATTTGAATTTAAATACCCGACAATGGAGAAGGGGATGCAGGAGACCCTGACGTGGTATAAGGATCATGGCTGGTTAGAATTTTAGATTATCACCAAGTTGAGGAGGAATCACATGAAATCAGTACAAAAAACAACAGTCGCTGTTACACAGCGCAACGCGGAGATCTATCCGGATATTCCGTTCCTGAATTTCTATGACGAGATCATTACCTATAAAGAATATGATGAGCGGACAAATGCAGTTGCCAATTTTTTGATTGAGAGAGGAATCGGGAAAGGCAATATCGTATCGTTTATGCTGGGGAACAATCCCGGTTTTTTTGATGCACTGCTGGGAATCCAGAAAACAGGTGCTGCGGCCGGACCCGTCAGTTGCTGGTGGCAGGCCCAGGAAGTCGAGTTTCTGGTGAACGATTCCCATCCTAAAGCACTGATCATCGACCCGGAATATGCCGGTATTATCAGTGAAATCAAGTCAAAGATACCTTCCGTGAAGACCATTATCATCAACTCAGCTTCAGATGTGGATGTGGACTTCCCCCATGAACTGCTGGGAACCATCATTCAGACCTATGCGAAGCAACTCCAACAGGTCGCGCCGCCCGCTGAGGATGATACGGCGGCATTGATGTATACATCCGGTACCACCGGACGACCCAAAGGGGTCATGCTGTCTCACAAGGGTGTGACTTTTGGTGCTGAAATCAAAACAAAACTGGTTCCGGTAGAGCCCGGCGACAGAACTTTGTGCGTGCTGCCCCTGTTTCATTCGGGTGGCCTGAACGATCTGGCGATTCCCAGTATGGTTACAGGCGCTACCATCGTGCTGCGGCGGAATTTTTCAGCCACTGAATTCTGGGAGTGCATTGAAAAATACAAGATTAATGGGTTTTATATCGTTCCCACCATGTGGAATATTCTGCTGCGGGTTCCCGAAGCCTCCACCGTTGATATGAGTTCAGTGAAGTTTGGATTGTCCGGGGCGGCCCCCATTCCACCAGAGCAATTGGACGAATGCGAACAGCGGTTTCATGTGCCGATTATAGAGGCCTATGGCTCGACGGAGAACAGTGGCGGGATTACATCAAACAGGCTCGATGCCCGCAAGCATGGATCCATCGGGAAAGAGATCGATGGTATTGAGGTCAGGATCTTCGATAACGACGGTCGCGAACTCGCTGATGGCGAGATTGGCGAAATCGTCACCCGTGGAGAGACAGTGATGCAGGGGTATTTTAAGAATCTCCAGGCAACAGCAGAGACCGTTAAGGATGGCTGGCTTTACACAGGCGACCTGGGATTCAGGGACAAGGATGGTTTCTTTTTCATTGTCGATCGGAAAAAGGATATGATTATCCGGGGCGGTGTCAACGTCTATCCCAAAGAGCTGGAAAACGTGATTGGCACTCATCCCAAGGTAGCCCATGTCGCCGTTATCCCGGAACCCCATGACAAATATGGCCAGGTCGCCAAAGCCTGCCTGGTTCTGAAACGCGGTGAAACAATGACGGTAGAGGAGATCACAGGGTTCTGCCAGCAGAAAATGGCTGAGTACAAAATCCCTGAGGTTTTTATCTTCAGGGAGGGACTTCCAACCAACCCGGTTGGTAAAGTGATTAAAAAAGATCTGATTGTGGAAATAGAAGAGGAGGGAAACGCAGAACCGGTACCTGTGGGCCACCTGTTCGAGGGCATGCTGAATCGCTTTATCCCTGAGAAAGCAGCAGGAGTGGAGGCGACGATCAGTTATAATATTACTGGCAAAGGCGGCGGGAAATGGACAGTGACCATTAAAGACCGGAAAATGACGCTTTCTGAAGAGATACTTAAAGACCCGAGAGTCTATATCGTAGCCAAGGATGGTGATTACCACGATATTGCCACAGGAAAGATTGACGGTATCACAGCCGTGATGACCGGAAAAATGAAAATCGAGGGAGATGTTAATTTTATGGCAGAACTCAGAGAAATGATGAAACCAATATAGTTGTAGCTGTTCAGAAAAATTTCGACCTATACGGTTAGATGATACTGGGTGTCTGGTATGAAGCCCTTTCAGGAGATTGGGCGAGTTTTTAGATGATTTTGGTGAAATAGAGCGACCGAAAGCCCAACTGTTTGAGCGAAGCGAGTTTTGGGCTTTCAGCGGAATGAGCCTTAGATCATCT
>JAOZRE010000223.1:0-6307 GCA_029940215.1 bacterium
ACTGGTTCGTGAAATCAGCCCACCACTGGATCTGGTTGTTTCGGAGCCAGAGGGTCCAGTCGTAGTCCACAAAGGTAAGCAGTCCCATGACGGTCAGTGAAAAAACCAACAGGATGATCAGCCCCCGGGGAAGGGTTTTTTCAAAGCTCATAGGGTTGCTCTGGGTGTTTTCTCAGTTTAATTGGCTGCCGGTAGAAGTTCATCAAAGAGCTTGTGTCGACCCAGGGGAATGGTACAGCGAATCACCTGGATATCTTTGCCGGGCAGATGGCTTTCTGTCAGGCTGGCTACCCCGCCTCCGGGACCAAAGTCCAGGACGTGGGTGATCTCACTGCCAGCTATCAGGGGGGCTATCTGCTTCTGCCACTGTGCGGGGCGGGTGAAGTAAGCCTGCATAATGTCCTGAATGATGTCATCGCTGTTGGCCAGGTTGATCCCATTGTCGTTGGACCAGACCGGTATTTTCAACTGGTCACCGGTCAGGGACAGGCCAATGCGTTTGGCATCCAGAGGCGATGTCTGCAGGGCGTAGTTCAAAAAAGGGCAATGTGCAGCGATGGTTGAAGGGATGAATCGCCAATCACTCTCGGGCCGCTGGTCTTGGGTAAAATGGCCGAAGGAAGCCAGGTTCTCAGGCAGGCCTGCTACAATCCAGCGGTCAGGCATCAATTCGTAGGCCGGATGTACCCTGCCGTAATCCGAAAACAGGCTGCAGAGCTCGTCCAGTTGCTGCCGGTTGATATGGTTGAAGCTGGCCATACAACTGGGGCTGCCAGCCCCCGTGTCGATCAGGGTGTTGTCCAGCAGCGGTTGGATACCAAAATAGGCCATGGATTGTTGACAGCGAACGCCCTGCCAGAAAAACATGGCCTGCCCCCGGAGTGCGACTTCCTGAAGTTCTGCCATCGGTAGCGCCATAGCGGCGATGACGGCTGCCAGGATCCCGGTTGAAAATCCGGTTGCGCTGTGTGTGTGTGATAGCAGCCAGTCGGGATCAAGGCCTTCCTGGAGAACGGAAATATAGGTGGAGATCTGACACAGATAGATCAACGGGTGTGACAGAGGAGAAGAGAGCAGGTAGGCCGCATCCGGGGTGTCATCAGGCACGTCGATCCACCGCATGACGTCAAGTCCCTGGCTGAAGAATCCGGTTTTCGCATCGTCGTACTGGGTAAACTCCTTTTGAATAACGGCAGCAGCGTCATGAATAAACGGCTGAATCTCCGGGTTCATCTTATAAAGGCGCCGGAGTTCGTCTATGTACTTCATTCCCTGTCCTGCGAACTGAACAAAAATTCTGGGCTTTCCGTCCTGGCTCATATCAGTTACAAGCTCCTCAATATTTGTTGATGATTTCGATACGGCACCTAACCTGGCAGCTGGATGACTGGTTCTGATTTGCTGCCATTGACCGTATTTTTCGGATATTCTGCAAAACTGTCAATGGCACATGGGAAGACACTGGATTCCGGAGCCAACGGGGTCTGCTTATAATGCGCCGCTTAGCTCCTGAATTTCGTGGTTGAGCACTCGATCATTCTCCGAGTAATCGACCGGCAGTTCAATCAGGTGCACGCCCGGTGTATCCAGACAGGTTTGCAGGGTAGGGGCGAAATCTTCTGTAGCATTTATGCGATGACCATTTGCGCCATAGCTTTCGGCATATTTGACAAAATCGGGATTGCCGTAGGTCAGACCGTAGTCATGAAAGCCCATGGCTGCCTGCTTCCATCGAATCATGCCGTAGGCGTTATCGTTCAATATGATGACTACCAGGTTCATGTTCAGACGTACGGCTGTTTCCATCTCCTGTGAATTCATCATAAAACCCCCATCACCACAAATGGCAACGATGGCCCTGTCGGGGTGAACCAGTCTGGCAGCTATGGCAGAGGGTAGACCGGCTCCCATGGTGGCCAGCGCATTATCGAGAAGCACGGTATTCGGCTCGTGAGCCTTGTAGTTCCGGGCGAACCAGATCTTGTATATCCCATTATCCAGGGTGATGATGCCGTTGGAAGGGACTACCTTCCTGACGTCTGCAACCAGTCGTTGCGGAATGATGGGGAAGCTTGGGTCATCAATTTTCTTTTTGAGATAGGCCTCTTTGTGCCCATGAACCATCATGAAGTAGGAAAAATCCCAATCAGGCAGTTCTCTGAGCCGTTCCTTAATTTGCCAGATACTATTGGCAATATCCCCTACCACCTCAACTTGAGGGAAATAAACCGGGTCAACTTCCGCCGGGAAGAAATTTACATGGATTACCTTGAGGTCGTTCTCCTGCATGAAAAAGGGTGGCTTTTCGATGACATCGTGTCCGATATTGACAATCAGGTCTGCATGGGCAACTGCCCGATGCAGAAAATCCCCGTCAGACAGGGCTGCATTTCCCAGGAACAGCGGATGACGCTCGTCCAGAACTCCCTTACCCATCTGGGTATCAAAAAACGGAATACCGGTCTGATCGATAAACTGGCGCAGTGTCTTGCTGGTCAGTTTTCGATTTGCTCCTGCGCCGATAAGTACCAGGGGATGTTTAGCTGTTCTCAGAAGGTCAACCGCCTTGCGGATTGATTTTTCCTCTGCGATGGGACGCCTGGAATGGCTGGCAGAAATGATGGATTCCTGTGTTTCTTCACGGGCGATATCTTCGGGCAATTCAAGATGCACAGCTCCTGGACGTTCCTCCTCTGCCAGACGGATGGCCTCACGGACACAGGCTGGGATCATGTCCCCGGCGATAATCTGTCGGGTGAATTTGGTCAGGGGCGCCATCATATTCACTACATTGATGATCTGAAAATGCCCCTGCTTACTGCTCTTAATCGGCTTTTGACCAGTGATCATGAGCATCGGCATCCCACCCAGCTGAGCATAGGCAGCAGCGGTTACCAGGTTTGTGGCTCCCGGGCCAAGGGTGGAAAGACAGACTCCGGTTTTCCCGGTCAACCGGCCGTATATCGCAGCCATAAAACCGGCGGCCTGTTCGTGTCGCGTCAGGATGAGTCTGATGCTCGAGTGTTTCAGGGATTCCAAAAAATCCAGGTTTTCCTCTCCCGGAATGCCGAAGATAAACTCTACACCCTGGGCTTCCAGAGATTTAACAAACAGATCTGAAGCCTTCATTGATCTCCTGTTTTTTACTGAGATGAATTAACAAAACAATATGTCTGAGTGGGCAGTGTCCTGTTACTATCTCAAAATATGGCGTGTAATGTCCACAATGGATCGCGAGTTTTTAATCATGGGGGAGTGAATCAGACCCGTTTCAGATTCAGACTGCGTTTTCCGGGCAGGGTCATGGTTTGCTGAGAACTCGTGTTGCTTTAAGCAAATGATTGGGCTAACTTTAAGATATATCAGTCTGCAACAACAGCCACCGCATTGAAACTGCTCGTTGTGTGAAAACTTTTTTTTCAGATGATCGTTCGTGCCCTGCCGTGCAGCATGAAGCATTAGAAAGAACCAGAGAAATAACCGGGGACCGTGTATGATGCCCTGTCCCCAGACCGGAGTTGCTTGTGTCACCTAAAACCAGACAATATTTACCCTATTTGAGTCTGATTGCAGCCACACTGTTGTGGGCGAGTTCGTTCATAGCCTTGAAAGTGGCATTTCGTGTCTATGATCCGATGTTTGTCATATTTGGCCGGATGTTCGTGGCCACCATTTTTATCCTGATTTTCCTGAAACCGCTGCGGAACTTACAATACCAGAAAGGTGACTGGAAATATCTTGGATTTATGGGCCTCTGTGAGCCCTGTCTCTATTTTATTTTTGAAGCGATAGCCATTGAAAATACCTCCGTCTCACAGGCGGGGATGATTACAGGGACCCTGCCCTTGATTGTAGGTGTGGTAGCCTGGCTGGTGCTCAAAGAGAAGATGAATCTTCGAACCATCTCTGGATTTGTGCTTGCCATTATTGGTATTGCTCTGCTCAGTGCCGGCAGTATCGTAACCGAAAATGCGCCAAACCCTCTTTTCGGGAACTTTATGGAGTTCCTGGCGATGATAACCGCCACCGGCTACATCATCATGCTGAAGAAGCTGAGCTATCGTTACTCCTCTCTTTTTTTGACGGCATTTCAAGCATTTACTGGTGCGGTTTTCTATCTCCCCTTGTTGTTTCTGCCATCAACAGAGCTAACCACTACTATCTATCCACTGTCTGCTTTTGCCATTGTCTACCTGGGCGTTTTTGTGACCTTCGGAGCATACGGGTCATACAACTATGCGCTCAGTAAGATTCCTGCCAATCAGGCCGGTGCTTTTATCAATCTGATTCCCATATTCACCATGATCATGGGGTGGTTGTTTATGGATGATCAGTTGACGACGCCCCAGTATTTCGCGGTCGCTCTGGTATTTGCCGGTATTTATCTCAGCCAGTACAAAAACGGTGTTGCCAAGTCCGCCTGATTGCTGAAGGGGGGATAATCTAATTGAGACAGATCTCTGACGATTTACCTGTTCCAGGGTGTTGGGCAGACTCCGCCGACTGCGGAAGATCCTTTTACTTCAGCAGTTTTTCTGCCAGTCGGGGGTAGAGTTTCTGAAGCGGGTCACTCTCAAGGAATGCCAGGTGGTGTTCCAGCATAATCTGGTCCCAGATGGTGATGATAGTTTTCATCGGCTCTTTGACCCGATCCTTGTTGGTGAAATAGATCCCCTTTGCCACTATCTCTTCGTGGGTTTTTCCTGAATCCAACGCTTTCCTGATCAATTGTTCCCTCGTAAAAAACTGTCTGAGGCAGTCATCCCATGCGGACGCGATATCCCCGCGAATGATGCCCTCATGGCTAGTCAGCAGGGTTTCGACCTTAAGTGATCTCAACATCAGCAGCGATTCAATGTAAGATGGAATGTCGCAGCTTATCCAGCCGTACCAGGGACCAAACCGATTCAGCCCGAGATCTCCCGCAAAGAGAGCCCGTTCTGAGGGGAGATAAAACGAGGTGTGGGATGGTGAATGTCCGGCTGTGCGGATACATTCGACGGTTGTAGACCCTGACTGGATTTTGTGGTCGTTGTCATAAACAGAGTAGGTTTCGATCTCTTTGTACCCGGAAAGTTCGATAAAAACCTTCCAGGTTTCCGCATCTCCATGGTCGCCGGGCGTTTCCTTCAAAAAGGTACCGGTATCACTCAACATCCTTTCTTCTCCGCTGGGAATAAAAAACTCGGCGGAACTTTGCTTTTGCACAGCTTGCCAGAATCGCGAATGGTCAAGGTGATAGTGAGTGGTATAGGCCCTTTCCGGTTGAATATCCTTCAGTATCGCTTCAGTATCGGTATCTGACAGGTTCAGATCTATTACAATCCCGGGTGATGAGGAAAAAACCAAGGCTGCACAACTAAGGCTGGACATAATACCAGTAGGCTCGATAAAGGAAATGGTATTGGAAATTGGTGTTTGCTTCATAGCTTGTCTGGATATCAATTAATTTATCAGATTGTTGGCAAACCACAGTCCGTTGGCTGGAAAAATCCATCTTTCGGTGGATGTTATTTCGGCTATATTCTGATAACGTATACCCGCATCACTGGTTTTTGACAACCTGTCAACCTCGAGTGTTTAACAAAAGTGCAGGAGGGTGCGGTGATGCACAAATTCCGGTTAGGCAGTCTATAAAAGCGGTATTGAGAAATTACCGTTTGTTTGGTTAATAAAAAGTTCGCTTTATTGAGCTATTGACCTTAATCACAATTGAACAGGGAGTGTTTATTATGGCTGTTGCATTCTACAGCAAGAAAAATCTTGATTTTCTGATGTACGACGTTCTGGATGTTGTTTCATTAACCGAGCAACCCTATTATCAGGATCACAACAAGAAGGTCTTTGATATGGTGTTTAAGGCCGCGGCAAAGCTGGGTAAAGACCTGTTGTTTCCCATATTCACCGAGATGGACCGGAAACAGCCTGAATTGGTGGATGGTATTGTCAAGGTTCATCCGTCAGTCCCAAAAATTCTGAAGGAATTTGCCAAAGGTGGATGGTTGACCGGGTCTTTTCCCTATGAAATGGATGGCGACCAGTTGCCATTGATGGTATCTGAAGCCTGTAACTTTATTTTTGGAGCAGCCAACTACTCTGCTTCTGCCTATACCGGCTTGATAATCGGGGCGGCTCACCTGATCGTCTCATTTGGGAGCAAGGAACAGCAGGAGACCTATCTTCCCAAAATGCTCTCGGCTGAATGGCAGGGGACCATGGCTCTGACTGAACCGGAGGCAGGATCATCTCTCTCGGATATCGCCACCATGGCTGCTGATGATCTGACCATGCGTCGAGTTTTGTTTAG
>JAOZRE010000223.1:6317-7786 GCA_029940215.1 bacterium
CACCCACTGACGAGGGGCACTACCTGATCAAAGGGCAGAAAGTTTTCATCTCAGCCGGTGATCATGACGGTGTTGACAATGTTATTCACCTGATGCTGGCCCGTATCGAGGGTGCACCGGCTGGAACCCGCGGCATTTCGCTATTTATCGTTCCCAAGAAGCGGATTGAAAGCGATGGCAGCCTGGCCGCAAACGATTTGAACACCTCCGGTGTTTATCATAAACTGGGATACCGTGGATGCCCTATTGTGCAGCTCAGCATGGGTGACAAGAACGACTGCCATGGCTACCTGGTGGGAGATGCCAACAGCGGGCTCAAGTACATGTTCCAGATGATGAACGCTGCCAGGATCGGTGTGGGACTCGGTGCCACTGCCAAATCCACCGCTGCCTATTATGCCACTCTTGATTATGCCAAGACCCGCTGCCAGGGACGCAAGGTCACGGAAAAAGATCCCTTGAAGCCGCAGGTACCTATCATTGAACATGCAGACATCAAACGGGCGCTCCTTTTTCAGAAAGCGGTCAACGAAGGTTCCTTGTCCCTGCTGCTTCAAAGCGCCAAGTACCTGGACCTCTATCATGCGCTTCCGGAAGGAGATGAGAAGGAAAAATATAACCTGCTGACCGAAATCCTGACCCCCATTGTCAAAACCTATCCGTCCGAAATGGGTGTACATGCTATTAGCCAGGGGCTGCAATGCTTTGGTGGGTCCGGTTACTGTGACGATTACCCGTTGGAACAGTACTACCGCGATATTCGCATCGATCCCATCCATGAAGGCACCACAGCCATCCAGGGGATGGACCTGCTGGGAAGAAAGGCGCTGATGAAGGACGGTAAGGCGATGTTGCTGCTGATGGAAGAGATCAATCTGACCATTACCGCTGCTCGCGCTATCCCTGAACTGGCACCGAAAGCCGAGAAGTTGGCCGAGGCGCTGGGGACCCAGCAAAATGTTACAGCTGCACTGTTCAAAGTGGCCGGAGAGAAAGGACCGGAAATCTTCCTGGCGGATGCCACACTCTATATTGAAATGTTCGGTATCATCGCCATCGGTTGGCAGTGGCTGCTGCAGGGTGTCAAGGCTAAGGATGCGCTGGCGGGGAATCCCTCTAAAGCTGATCTGAATTTCTATCAGGGTAAGCTCTTCACTCTCCGCTTCTTCTTCGAATACGAAATGCCGAAGATCGAAGGCCTGGCTGTGCGCCTGATGTCTTCAGACGCTGTTACCGTGGAGATGGAGACCGCTTTTTTTGATGATTAAGGGTCGGCTAAATGATTAGTCAAGTGTTTCGCCAGAAACACGTTGCTGACACATTCTGTTTGTAAAATGCCCGGCTTTTTGGACTTTTGCACACAGATTAAGGGAAGTTATCATTTAATGATCCCTAACGTGGTTTCAAACTGATTGGTTTTGTGAATAAATAAAAGGGTGGGTACAAGTCGTACCTACCCTTTTATTCCT
>JAOZRE010000596.1 GCA_029940215.1 bacterium
CTTCAAGGGGGCAAAGCAATACCGTACCCTTTGGGTGCGGATTCGTTTTATTATATTCCAGTTGGATGACGGCAGTAAATCTTATTTATTATTCATATTTTCCAATACTTTATACAGTGCTTGTGTACCAAGGTTTTCGTGTCCCTGGGCAACGGCGGAGAGATAAAACTGATGGGCCATTGCTAACCCCGGCAGTGCTAGATTCATTTGCCTGGCTTCATCCAGTGCGATTCCCATATCCTTAATAAAATGCTTGATAAAAAAACCGGGATTAAAATCACCATTAACAATTCGTCTTCCCAGGTTATTAAGCGACCAGGAGCTGGCTGCACCCTTTCCAATTACATCAAGCAGCCTATTCAAATCCAGGCCGGCTTTATAGCCATACATCAGTGCTTCTACTACTCCTATCATGGTAGATGCAATCTTAATCTGGTTGCTCATTTTTGTGTGCTGACCGGCACCGGCATCTCCCATAAGGGCAATGTTTTCGCCCATGATATTAAACAGTGGCAACACTGATTGAAATGTGGATTTGCTGCCGCCAACCATAATCGCCAGTTTTCCTTCACGTGCGCCTACATCCCCACCAGAAACAGGTGCGTCCAGAGATGCTATCGAATTTTCAGCGGCCTTTTGAAATATTTTCTCTGCAAGACTTGGTTGAGAGGTGGTCATATCAACAATCGTATGGCACTGGGGATTACCGCTCAAAACACCATCTTCGCCCAGGTAACAGGCCTCTACGTCATCGGGGTAGCCAACAATGGAAAAGACAATATCACAACAGTCTGCTACTTCAGCTGGTGAGGAACACCACTGAGCACCTTTTTCTATGAGTGAATCCGCTTTTGACCGAGTTCTGGTGAAAACACCAACCTTGTAGCCGGCTGACATCAGGTTGCTGCACATGGAACTTCCCATTACACCTGTTCCGATCCATCCGATTCGATTCGGTTCCATACTGATCTCCATTGTGGTGAAGTTTTGCTTTACATATTTTAGTCTCTATCAAACCTAAATCATTTTTTATTCTTATCGTCAACAAAAATTGACGGGTAATTGACACGAGAGGCAATAGTCGCTACGATGCGCGGGAAAAGACTGAATACAGGCCCGCTATGACATGACTTGATAATTACTGCTTAATCACAAAAAGAAGGCAGGCTGTAAGCCCAATTTAATAGCGGTTTGCATAAATAAATGTCTGAATAGTATCTTAAGACATTAATATCAAATGGAATTGTATGGTAAACGATATATATGTTAAATTAAGAGAGTTTCTGGACAGGCTTCCATCGGGATTTCCCGCAACGCCAGATGGCCTTGAGATCCGTCTGCTTAAAAAACTGTTCACCCCGGATGAAGCTGCATTAACTGTGAGTCTTACCGATGAACCGGAAACAGTGGACGCATTGTCATTGCGACTGCAAATGGATAAAGAATCTTTGGCTTCACAGTTGGAAATGATGGCTCGCAAAGGGCTGATTTTTAGGATTGTGAGAGATGGTCTCCCTTTGTACCTGGCGTATCAGTTTATGATCGGGATTTACGAATTTCAACTTAAGGCCATCGACAAGGAGTTCAGCGAGCTGTTTGATGCCTATTTGCCTTACATGGGAATGTCCATGGCCCGGACAAAAACAAAGCAGATGAGGATCATTCCTGTGGAGTCGGCGCTGGAAACTGTCGGTGGAGTGGAAACCTATGATCGAATTCGGAAAGTTATCAGCCAGCAGGAATTAATAACGGTGGCCCAATGCATTTGCAAAAAGGAGCATGAGTTGTTGGGCAGTCCGTGTGATAAACCGCAGGAAGTGTGTTTCGGTTTTGGTGATTTCGCCCGGTTTTACATCGATAATGGATTCTCGCGTAAAATAAGCAAGGAAGAGGCATTTAGTATATTGGATGAAGCAGAAGAGGCAGGGCTGATTTTAATGCCGACGAACTCAAAGGAGATTTCTGCGATCTGCTGTTGCTGCACCTGCTGCTGTGCCGCCCTGAAATATGCAAAACTGGCTTACAAGCCGTCACGCTTTGTGTTGTCCCATTACCAGGCCCGAATCGATTCAACGCTCTGCACGGCTTGTGAGGAGTGTCTGT
>JAOZRE010000597.1 GCA_029940215.1 bacterium
AGCAGCAAACATACAATTTTACAAAAAGGGGCGCTGTAAGAAAAGAACGGCCGGGTGGTCCAAGTGGGTAAAAAGTGCAACTCATGCGAAAAGACGTCCTTTCCTGTATTTGCACTTTGTCCGTTTTGCTCTTCCGAAAACGGTGAAAAAGTGACTCTCAGTAAAATAGGAACATTGTTTTCTTATTCGATAACGCGTGTTCCGGTTGGTCCCTATCCACCGCCAATAATAGCCGGTTATGTAGATTTGCCTGAAGGTACTCGAATATTCAGCCAGATTCATGTGAATGTTGATGAAATCCAAATCGGTATGAAACTAATCCTGAAAACCGGTGCTGTATGGACTGAAAAAGATGGGACAGAAGTCATGGGATATTATTACGTTCCTTATAACGCACAAGGTGGAGGTGAAAAATAATGCGAGACGTTTATGTTCTTGGTATCGGCCAAACCGTATTCGGAAAACATGATAATCTGACGGTAAATGATTTGGGAGAGGCCGCTACTCTGGCAGCTGTCAGGGATGCGGACATTTCTCCAAAAGAGTTTCAAGTTGCTTATTGCGGCAGCATAAACAGCCCACCTACGGTTGTCCAGTCCACTCTTATTCGCCTTGGTATTGGGCAGATACCCATGTATACCGTTGAAAATGCTTGTGCCAGCGGTTCGAGTGCCGTACATCTGTTATACCGTGATATACGTTCAGGTGGTTGCGAAGTCGGCGTTGCTTTAGGTATCGAATCACTATCTGCGTACAACAAAAAATTCGGCAAGGGATTAATAGGTATTGAGGGTGATATGGACACCAAACTGGGACTTACCATGCCCTCTTTCTTCGCCATGCTATGCAACCGGTTGATCCAGGAGCGCGGTGCAACCCTTGAAGATATTTGTTATCCTTCCATTAAAAACCACAAGGCGGGTGTGACCAATCCTTACTCACAGTACAAAAAAGAAGTCACTTTCGAAGAAATAATGGCTTCTCCAATGATTGCCGATCCAATTACTGTTTTACAGTGCTGCCCTCAAAGCGACGGGGCGGCTGCAGTGGTTCTTTGCTCCGAAGAATACTATAATAAAAACAATAAAAAAACGAACCGTTCACCAGTAAGAATTTCGGCTTCTACCATTTCTGTCAGTGGTGCACAAGACGCCTCTTATGACCCATTGGCTCTGGATTGCGTTATATCCGGTGCTAAACAGGTCTGTGAAGAAGCCGGAGTTGATCCACAAAAGGATATTGATGTTGTGGAGATGCATGACGCATTTTCAGGAGAAGAACTGGCAGCCTATGAAATGTTGGGGCTTTGTGAGCCTGGTAAAGGGGTTTCATTTGCTCGTTCCGGTACCGTTGAACTGGGTGGCCGCTGTCCGGTAAACCCAAGTGGAGGATTACTCTCCATGGGACATCCCTTGGGCGCATCAGGTGTTCGAGTTGTCAATGATGTTGCAAGGCAGCTTTGGGGGGAGGCAGGCGCTAATCAAGTTGAGGGTGCAAATGTCGGTATGACTCAAATGTTGGGGGGCGTTCTTTCAGGCATAGAATCTCCTGTAGTTGCTGGCATCCATATATTGGTCAAATAGGGAGACGCTGTTTCGGGTATGTCTGGTCGATATTAATATTATTAATTTTACCTATCTTTTTGACATCACCAGGATTGTGAGGACAAGAAACCTGGGGTTCCATCTCACCGACATCGGCTACCAGCTCCCTTTCAAAAACCTGCCCTTCCTAAAAACTACAATATTACATAATTACTATCGATTATAGCTGTGGAACATTGCTCTCAGGAAACAGTTGCCGATTTATCAAGTAAAGAAAACAACACCCAAACTAACTGACCTTGATCGTTCATTCTGCGTGGCACCTAAACGAGTGTGGGCAAAATAGGCAGACTCTCTGATCATTGTAAAACTGAAAAAAAATTGGAGCAATTTTTGGTTTTCAAATGCGACTAAAATATATTATCATCACATACGTTTGCGACTGTTTTTTTTTGTGTTTAAAGCCAAAGACCCTTTATCAAGGCCCTGAACATTCTTCGTTAAAGCAAAATCTTCAAGAGATGGAAGTTTCTTTTTTATTTCGTGAGCTTTCATATA
>JAOZRE010000598.1 GCA_029940215.1 bacterium
ATTGTCCGAACTGTCCCAGTCCAAACCCCTGTTAGGGATTCTTGTCATTGCTGTCATCCTGTACCCACTCGGGTTTTCAACCTACCAGACATCCATTTTGATTAGTGCGATGATGTATATTATTCTGGGGTTGGGATTGAATATTGTGGTGGGGATGGCAGGACTGCTCGACCTGGTTATGGTGCTTTTTACCTGATCGGCGCATATACCTTTGCCCTGCTTAATTTGAATTTTGGTATTGGCTTCTGGCTGTCTCTACCAATCGCCGGCATGCTGGCAGCTACCTTTGGCGTTCTTCTCGGGATTCCGGTTCTCAGGCTTCGCGGGGATTATCTGGCGATTGTGACACTCGGTTTTCACGAGATTGTGCGCCTGGTTGTTGAAAACTGGGATGAGGTTCTTAAAGGCCCCAGTGGGATTCCAAATATACCCAAACCAGGCTTTTTCGGCGTTGAGATGGGTTTCAACGCTTCCACCACCTACCTGTACTACATTACGGTTGTACTGATGCTGATCACCATTGTGGTCATACGGCGACTGCACATTTCACGGGTTGGAAGGGCCTGGATGGCGTTAAGAGAGGACGAGACTGCCTGCCAGGCAATGGGAATCGACACAACAATGACCAAGTTGACGGCCTTCGGCCTGGGCGCATTCTGGGCTGGCCTTGTCGGGGTGATATTTGCGGCCAAGAGCAGCTTTGTCAATCCGGCAAGTTTTACCTTCTATGAATCAGCCATGATTTTATCTATTGTGGTTCTGGGTGGAATGGGATCCATCCGCGGTGTGATTCTCGCGACAATTATCCTGATCCTGTTACCTGAATATCTGCGATTTCTTAAAGAGTATCGTATCCTGTTTTTCGGCGCTACAATGGTAGTGATGATGGTTTTCAGGCCCCAGGGGCTTATCAGCGATGCCCATCACGAATACGAGCTTGAATCGGAACCGGATGACCCTCTGGGTAAAAGGGGTATTTTCTCCGCCTTTTCAAAAACAAAATAGTCAGTTTACTCATAAAAATACGCATTCAGAATAATGAAAACTGTTTTACGGTCAGATAAGATCGGAAAGAACTTCGGGGGTTTGAGAGCGCTCGATAATATCGACCTGAATATCAACCAGGGCGAAATAGTGGCTGTGATCGGGCCGAACGGTGCGGGGAAAACCACACTCTTTAACTGCATCACCGGCATGCATGAGCCAACGGATGGGAAGATCAAGGTGACACCTCCAGAAAAAACGGAAGTTTGTGTCAACGGACTGAAGCCAAATAAAATTACGGAACTGGGATTGGCGCGAACCTTCCAGAACATCCGGTTGTTCAATAAAATGACAGTCCTGCAGAACGTTATGGTCGGAAGACACTGCAGAAATAAGAATACCTTTCTTGAGGCAATTATCAGAAATGCCCGTTTCAAAAGGGAAGAAAAACAGACACTGGAATATTCCCTCCACTTGCTGGAAACGTTTGGTCTGGTTGAACACCGCCATCAATTAGCTGAGAACCTCCCATATGCAGACCAACGCCGCTTGGAGATCTCGCGCGCACTAGCAACGGATCCCTTTTTGCTGCTTCTGGATGAACCTGCAGCAGGAATGAACCCTCATGAAACCTTTGAGCTTGATCAGCTGATCCTTAAGATCCGTGACGAAAAAAAGATTTCAATTCTACTGATCGAACATGACATGAAGCTGGTGATGAGAATTTCAGATCGCATTTTCGTCATGAATCAAGGCAAAAACATCGCTGATGGATCTCCCCAGGAAATTCGCAACAATGAAACAGTTATTCAAGCATATCTAGGAGTGGAATGAACCTTCAGATTAAAGACATTCATTCTTATTACGGTAACATTCAAGCCCTAAAAGGGGTCAGCCTGGATCTGAAAGCAGGTGAGATCATAACACTCATCGGCGGAAATGGCGCAGGAAAGACAACCACTTTGATGTCCATTTCCGGACTCGTCCCCCCTAAGGAGGGTGAAATCATCTTTGATGGTGACCCGATCCATCGGTTATCCCCGGATAAGATTGTCGGACTTGGGATTGTCCAGGTTCCTGAAGGCAGGCGCATCTTCCCGGATTTTAGCGTTCAGGA
>JAOZRE010000224.1 GCA_029940215.1 bacterium
ACCAGCGCATGATCTTCTGCTGGGTAGGATCCATGGCTGGTGTAGGAGACAGGGTCTGCTGAAAGAACATGCTCGCACCCATCAGGATAGGCAGGATATATGTATAGTCAGCGCCTGACAGGTCCTGCATCCAGAGCATAAAGGGCGTATGGCGCAGCTCAATCGCCGGCAGCAGCGCCTGGTAGAGTGCGATAAACACCGGTATTTGCAGAACCATTGGCAGGCAGCCGCCCATGGGATTGATCTTATGCTGGCTGTAAAACTGCATGACCTCCTTGTTCATCCGCTCCTTGTTGTCTTTATGCTTCTCCCGGATCAACTTGATCTTCGGGTTAAGAGCGGACATCTTGCGCATAGAGATCATCCCTTTATATGCCAGCGGAAACATACCGCCCCGGACAATGATCGTCAGCAGGATAATAGCAACACCCCAATTGATCACATACCCCTGCAGCCATCTCAGGATAGACAGCAGTGGATGGGCCAGAAAATCGAACCAGCCAAGATCCATGGCAGAAGGGAAGGTGTAATCATACTGTTCCATCTGATCCTGGATTTTCGGTCCAACGTAGAGCAGAAAGGAGCGTTGATACACCTGGTTGTTTTCCAAAATCAATGGCGTATCCACAAACTCAATTTTGGGAACCTTGATCTCACTGCCGTTGAACTCAGAGTTAAGCGGCGTCAGGCGACCATGAAACTGGCTGCCGTCTGTCGTTCGAATGGCTGTGACAAAATAGTTATCCATCACCCCGGCCCACAGCGAATTATCAATTGCCATCCCCTCCTCGAAATCCCCTTCGTCAAAGGTATCGAAATCATCATCTATGTATGCCATACCGATTTTCGGTTTTGGCAGGGATTCACCCGGTATGGCGACGTTGCCTGCTCCGAAATTCAACCGGGGTTCAATCTTTTGTGATTTCCCCGTACGATTTTGTACCTTCATCTCCATCGCGATCATATAGGAGTCCGGATTGAAGGTGATCGTTTTATATATCTCAAGGCCGGATGGGGCAGCGGCTTTCAGTACCAGCTTTTCTGGCCTGCTTTTTACTTCGATCCGTTCGCGGGAGGCATGAAAATTCACCGGTGTTTCGTCACTGCTGGTGAATATCTTCCAAACACGGTTGTCGTTTGACAGGTCGCCAGCCATGTTCACAAGCTGGTTGGGATCATATACCCTCTGCTTTTTCTGTTTCCCCTTGAACAGACCAATCGCCCAGTCCATGGCTTTGAAGTGGGGTTCAAGCGTATGTTTGTGCTCTTTCAGCAGAAAGCTTTTCAATGCCCCATCCTGGGAATCGATTTCAACTCTGTAAAACTTGTTCTCAACAGAAACGGTTTTCCGTTGTACACCCTCGATTGCCAGTGGCTGTTGTTCCGACATTACCGCATCCGAAACCGCTCCGGCTTTTTTTGCCCCGCTTTCAACCGTTTCTACTATCTGTGTAGGTGCCGTCTCTTTCTGTACCTGCTCTCTTTCCGGTGGCGGAAAGATTGTATAATATGCGAAAATGGCCGCGGTTGAGATTATAAATGCCAGTAAAAAATTCCTATCCATTTTTTCTGATTGCCTTGAATGAAATTGAATCGGGAACTTCGTCCACACCACCCTGATGAAACGGGTGGCAGCGAGCGATTCTTGTTACCGAAAGATAGATACCCCAGAGAAATCCGTGCTTCTGTAAGGCCTGCCTGGAGTATTCGGAACAACTGGGATAGTAGATACAGGACGGTCCGAGGAGTGGAGAGATCGCCTTTTGATAAATCCAGATTGCAAAAAGAAAGGGCATCCGTAAGACGCGATTCAACCCTTTAAGTAGGTTCATCGGGTATCTGGGAAAATAAATATTCGACGATCTCCTGGATTTTCACCAGAGATGGTGCACTCTTCAAGGGCTTGGTAATAAACAGGGCACAATCGACTGAGTAGTTCTGGAGATGACCGGAATAGCGCAGGGCTTCCCTTATCAGACGCTTAAGGCGGTTTCTGACAGGAGCGTTTCCCACCCTCTTGGAAACGGTTATCACAACCCTCGCATAACCATGGGTTTGCTGCAGATAACGAAAATTCAGGAAAGCGCGAGACTTATACCGGCCCTCTGCAAACAATCGATCAATGGATTGTCTGCTACTCAGCCGATGTTTCTTTAAAAAGCCTTTGCTATTCCTGGTTTGATCATGCACTCAGCTTAATCCGTCCTTTTCTTCTGCGGTTCTTGATGATATTACGCCCTGCTTTTGTTGACATTCTTTTACGAAAACCATGCTTCATCTTTCGCCGACGGTTATTCGGCTGAAATGTTCTTTTCATTTTTCCTCTTCATCGATAATATGTGTATATGTAATCTATAAAGCTAAGAATATTTGAGGCCTTTGTCAATTGCTAGTTTTGATTGATGCGATATTTTCTTTATTATATAGTGTTTTTCTACATCTTTGAATACTTACTTTTCTTGGTCCACACATCACAACCGGAAGCTGCTCAAAAAGAAAACAGCAGCCGATCTCACGGATCGCACAAAAACTTGGCATAAGCTGTCCACATAGGAATCGTTAAATGATAACTTCCCTTAATCTGTGTGCAAAAGTCCCAAAAACCGGACATTTTACAAACAGAATGTGATGTAATCATTTAGCCGACCCTTAGTTAGGCGGGAATATTGCAATTCTTTTTTGACCCAGTGTAACTATTCATGACACTACAGGATCCGAGAGGACTATGCTTTTAAATGCTCAAAAACAGGGTTACAGATTGCGATTCACTCGCCTGTTCACCGGTCTGTTCCTGGTTCTGCTGTTGGTCTCTCAAACCCCGGTTTACGCTTGGGATCTGCATCTCGGGGTGCACCATCTTATGCCAAAACTGTGGACCGGCGAGCAGCAGTATGAAGGGTCCGATGATCGCAAACTTCTGTTCAAGCCGGTTATCAATAAAACCATCACCGGTCAATCGGTGAGTGTCGGGCTTTTTTTTGACTCATTCCTAATTCAGATCGAACAGGCCAGGTACCGGTATGTGACCTCCATTCCAGCAGAAAACGAAGCGGTTACCATAGACACCCAGGCAGATTCTGAGGTGACGGAACAGCGGCTGGGTGTCAGCTATCACCTGGAGAGAGAACTGGCTGGCGTACATATCGGGATCGGTATCACCCGTGAAAAAGAAAAAATCTCCACCAGCCAGAACGAATGGTTGTTTGAAGCGGATGTACCCTTTTTCAGGTTCGGTATTGATCTGATTCTGACCCCCTGGAGAATTCGCGTGGAACAGATGCATTACGGTTTCGGCGAACACTCGGCCAAGGTCAGCTCAGCCGGTATCCTGTTCTACCTTTAGCCATCATGTTTTCAGACAATCATCTCAGATCTGCTCCAGAACTGCCTGTGGATTCCGCTGAATCAGGCGGATCGTACTTTCCTGCATGGACAGAACGTAAACGGCAAAATACTCGACCAGCAGGAGCTTGTTGTACCAGACTTTCAGTTCAGGCTTATTCAACACGTCCTGCTTCAGATTATAGAAATTCGCATCCGCTTCCGCCAGGATCCGCTCCGCCTCCATCCCTTGCATAATTAAATGGTAACATACAATGACATCCCCGAATAGTTTCAGGATGAGGCTGGCAAACATCGATGAAATTCGCGTTTCCGATTCATTCTTTCCGTTTATGATATCGCCAAACAGTACAATCAATCCCCCGATATAGTCACGCCAGATGGCGATGGACTCTGTCAGGGACTCTGACATCACCTGGTGAGAATCAACTGCTTCAAACTGTTTAAGCAATTGGCCCAGTAGCCTTCCACCACTGCCGGGTAAAATCTCATCCACAAACATCTCAGCCGCCCGGTTCTCCTCCACCCCAAGCAACACACCCGTCTGCAAATCCCTCACACCTCTCTCAATGGCAGATCCCGTAGCATAAGCAAGACCACTGCTTCTGTGCAACCCTTTTGAAATGAGATCGAGAGCCTGTATGGGCGCGTAGGCTGTAAGTATGGTTGAATAGAGGTTCAACAGGTCACTGAAATACTCTTTCTGGCTGTCAGCGCCATGCAGGGCACAATCCTGATAGAAGGCAGCTGTGTAAAATGTTGCCCGTAGTCCCTCATTGAATGACCTTAGATGTGTCAGAGTGGGATTGATGCGAACGGGGAATGTATCAGCGGGTCGGGTAGTACCGCCCTCTGCTTTTTCGCCATAGTGGCTGAGATCAGACATTGCTGTTTCTGTCTGCACCACACTTTGCAGGGCCAATTGGGTAAACCAGTCATTCAAGGCGTTGAATATGGCCACTGAATCGGTACCAAGGCCCTCCAGCAGGTATCCACGACACTCTGCGCCATCTCCGAAGCTGACACGGCTGCATGAGGCTGCCTTCAAGCCTGTTGTTGAATGAATCCCCTCCAGCCGCACCCCATTGTCAATCTGTTTCTTTCCATCCTCAAGAAATCGGGGCACTGCCAGCAAACCCATTTTATCTTCCCCGCCATTTTCAGTCCGGATGCGTGCCGTCAGCAGATAGATGATATTCTCGGTCAGTTCGTGATCAGCACCAATCACGCGTTCCTTCAGACCGCTGATCTCATAGTGGCCTTCTTGCCGGTGAACCGCGACTGTTTGCGGAAACTCAAGGTGGTGTGTATCTCCGGGTTCGAAAAGGGCAAGCGCTCCACACGACTCAAAATCAAGCAGTTTTTTCCCCAGGGTGTCAACCAGCTGTTTGCCGCCATGCTGCTTTATCAGCTGTCCCACAAGGGCCGTGGCTGCCGACAGATAGTACATGGACGGATTTGCTGCCAGAAATGCCTCTCGTACCGCTATTGCCAGAGTTTCAGGAATCGGCTTGCCGTCCCTATCTTGGGACTGGAATATCTGATGCCAGTTTTCCTTTTTCATTTTCTTCCAGGCACCCTGATAGCCTCCAGGTAGCTTGATCCGGTCTTTCTTGAACGAAGCGCCCTTTTCATCACCTGTTTGATTCAGCGGAGCCAGAGATGTCATGGCAAACGCCTCCCCCTTCTGCAGCAAGTCGAAATACTGGTCCACATCCTGTCCCTGAAATGCATCCGCGTGGGTCAGGACAGCGATTTGGATCACATTTCCAAGCAGAAAGCGCCTTTCAAGTAAATTTTCGGTGGTCATGGTTGATATTCCTGAAGTTTTGCGAGTAGATGGGGAATACACCGGATACTGCGGGCAACCGGCACGGTAAATAGTGATAAACGTCCTGGATTAGAACTAAGGGATCATACAAAAATAACTTGGCATAAGCTGTTCGCAAAAGTACCGTAAGGACTGGACATTTTACTGACAGAATGCCACAGCAACGTGTTTCCTTTTCACTAAGGGGAAACACTTGAGTAATTTTTGAGCTGTCCCTAAGGTTGAGCAGCGGGCTGTTGTCCAGCCTGGCCTGGTTGTTGCGCCTGATCCGCCTGTTCAGCTTTTGCCTTGGCAGCCTGCTCCTGCTGTTTTTTCTTCTCAGCCACGGCTTCAGCCCTGGCTTTTTCCGCCCTTTTCTCCTCAGCGATGGGATCGGTAATCCGTCCCTCGTATGGAATGTTGATCAGCTGCTTCAGGTCGAACTTCCAGGTCTTGTTTTCAAGTACCGAGGAAAAGATCATGCGTTTCCAGATTTTCTGGGTCTGGTTAACCTTATTTTCAAACTCCTGATCGAACTGAATGGAGGCAAAATTTCGGTAAATAATGGTAACCTTCTCATTTTTTAGCGGATTCAAAGAGGGTTTCCATTGCAGGTCAACCATTCTTTGTGCGAACTCTGCTTGGGACAAAACGCCCTTACTTCGCATATCTCCCAGCTGGTACATCTCAAAATAAAGCTCCTCAGTCCAAGTATCGACAAGGATATGAAAGTCGTTCAGGATCTTCTCCTGGATCAATTGGGACTCGTAGTGATTCGTCTGGGCTGAAAGAGTTGCCGTTCCAGCGCTCATGAGCAGGTAAAGCAGGGCAACTGCCATAAACAGCGACCGACACCTTTTCAAGGGTTCAATCTCCTGAAATTTCTGCACGAGGGGGACCATATATCAGCCTTCCTGCTTGAATACTTCCGGTTGTGACAAGATATACTTGTCATAGAATAGTTTCAGGTACTCTTTCTGGTTTTCATCTATATACTCAAAGGTATAGCCACGATCTGTAATCTCGAAAAATTTCCGGTCTTTTACGGCCAGCAGACCGTCTCGCCACTTCACCAGCTGTTCAAGGGTTTCAGCTTTCAAGTCTTCCACCACAATCGGCAGGAGTGAATCATCACCCTGGGAGAGCAGGTAGGTCGCCAGAATCAGCTGCGCATTTCGGATGCCGGTATATACAAACATATCCTTCTGCTTGTCAACTGTGTCTTCCACAGCCATGAAAATCAGGAGCAGGTCCTTGATATTCTCCAGTTTTTTATCATAGGCAGTGGCTACCATGCCCCCGAGGTCAAAGGCCGCCGTAAAGAGCACAAACCCCAGTCCTTGGACAAGACAGAATTCGCCATAGTACTTGAAATGGGTCAGTATTTTTTCCCCGAGCTTTGTATCATAGTCAAAAACCGATTCTGCCAATAAGCGATACTGGTAAAACAGGTTAAATATCGCCCGGACATTCTTGTTATTGATGGAAACCCTAATAAACGTATTGTAAAACCTCACTGCCATCTCCAACAGATAATCATCCTTGTGTTTGATAGCAGACTCCCCGATGATGCGGGTATTGTATGCTATGGCACTGATCGCATCAGGCATGTTGCTGATACAGTTTTTAAAAATCAGATCCATGTCCATAAAACTCTTGGCCTCAACCCAGAGCCGGTTGTTACAGATCTCATTGTAAAACTCGGATGAAATGGCAATAAAGTGATCGGAAGAGACATGAAACCAGTCGTCCGGCAGGTTTCCCTTGTATTCCGAATAGTCCAGCAGCATCTCCCGAATCTGATCAATGGCCATCAAACCCAGATTCCTGTCCATCTGTGTACTCGCACTCAAAGCGGTGTCCGTCACCTGTTCCAGAGAACTGACGACTTCACTCTGGATTTTTTTCAGGCTGGGCCGGTCCTGTTCGTCCATGGCGTTGATAATGGATTGCTTGTTGTTTTCCTGGATGGATGTCAGCAGGTTGGTCGGCGTCAAAAATCGAAAAACAAACAGAAAATAGGGCCCCAGCAGTGAAATTTCCACAAGGGTCAGCAGCAGCAGGATCTCTATGGCAAAATTCGGAAAAAATGAATCCTTAGTGGCAAAGATAATCAGGATGGCATACAACAGTGAGCAGACCAGAAGAGCAAAATAGGCCCGGTTGACATTATCCGATAGAAACAGATCGATCAGGCTGGTCCCATACCGCTGAGCAGCCAGTTGTAAGACAATGGCTACCACCGTGATCATAATACCCAGGATTGCGGCCAGCAGTTCGATATATCCACCTATTGCCGAACTGACGTTTGCCGGATCCGTAGACAATACCGTTTCGAAAAAGTTCAAGCCACTCCGTTCCCAGTCGAAAGCCACATAGGCGTACAACAGGTATACAGCCAATGTGATCCCCAGGAAAAACAGAACCATTCCCCCCCAGAAGATCAACTGCTGTTTCAATGATTCCGCTTCCTTCAACGGTTTTCGGACCGTGCCGGATTCATCCTTTAGCTTCATAATTTGAGCAGCACTTAATGCCTTCTCTGCATTTTCTGGACTACTACTGACTCCTGATGTTTGCATTGCGTCTTGTTTTTTCGATTCAATCGTGATTATTTGGAC
>JAOZRE010000225.1 GCA_029940215.1 bacterium
CCAGCATCGCCAACAACTCCGTCAGCATGTGCGCTGGAGGAATTTCCCACCAAGAGTGTGGACCAGACGAATGCGATCCCAACCATTAATGAACGGATCCGCCAGATCCAGGCTTTTCTTGAACCAGTCATAGGTTTTCCGTTGAATGTTAGATGAGAAAACGACAGCAGCAGGCCCATCAGTACAGCGTCTTTTTCAGATCGATATTAAACTTTTTCATCCGGTTCCAAACCGTCACACGACTGACATCCAACAGTCTGGCAGCTTCTGATTGATTCCCGTTAGCCTCGGTCAGGGCCTTGATCAGTTCCCTTTTTTCAGACGGTTCTTCCGTTAGACTTGTTGTGGCGATCATTCCTGGTTCATCTCTATCTTTCACAACGCTTTGTGGCAATTGCTCCAACTGGATCAGGCCTTTTTCAGCAACGGCGAATGCATATTCAAGCATACTTTTTAACTCCCTGACATTTCCTGGCCATGAGTAGCTAAGCAGCAATTCCATTGCCTCAGGTGAGAGCCCTGTTATATCCTTCCCAGTTCGTTTGCGCAGATTGCGAATGAAGTATTCAACCAGCAACGGCACATCATCCAACCGCTCTTTCAACGTGGGCATATAAATGGGTATCACATTAATCCGGAAGAAAAAATCCTCACGAAACTCCCCTCTTTCAATCAACTCCTTCAGGTTTTTGTTGGTCGCTGTAATCAACCGCACATCCACCTGAATAGGCTGGTGGTCTCCCACACGCTCGATCTGCTTTTGTTCCAGAACCCGCAACAATTTCACCTGGGTGGAAAGGGGCACATCTCCGATCTCATCCAGGAAAATATCCCCGTCATTGGCTGTTTCAAATCGCCCGATACGGTGCCGGTAAGCGCCAGTAAAAGCCCCCTTGACATGCCCAAACAGCTCACTTTCCAGCAATGACTCATTCAAGGCGGCACAATTCAATTGAACAAATGGCCCTTTTTTTCGTCGACCCAGTACATGAATTGCCTGAGCCACCAGCTCCTTCCCGGTTCCACTATCTCCAAAAATAATAATGGGAGATTCACTCTGTGCTGCCTTTTTCACAAGGTCCAACACCTTGCGGAGTGGCCGGGATTTTCCAACAATACCATAAAAGGATGAATCGACATTCAACTGCTGGGACAACGACGTAACTGTCTGGTCCAGGCGGTCCAGTTCGGAAATATCAGTCAAGATCTCAACAGCACCGATATCCTCACCATTATCATCCCTGAGCAGAGAAGCGTTTTTCAGTACCGGCAGATAGGTGCCATCTTTCTTCTTCAGGTGACACCTTTTTTTTACATCCAGACCATATGCAAAGAGTGAACACCATTTCGTGGACCCCTGACTCTCTCCTGATTCGCACAGATCACAATTCAAGTGGGTGCAGGATTTTCCAACTATCTCATCCGAACTGTATCCAAACATCCTTTCAAAGGACTTATTAACCATTAAAATGGTACCGTCCGGTGCTATCAAAACCAATGCCTCAGCCATTGTTTCAATAATCTTCTCGGAATACTTCTTAATATTTAGGTTCTTAAGGCCTTCAAGCTGTTTTTCCAGAGCCATATGACAATACGGATAAATGGTTAATGCCCAATCGTAGAGATGCGTTGAACCTATGGGCAACGAGCAAGTCCGAGGGTAACTTGAACTAGTGTTAATTCTAACTTAACAGTTGTTAATAAGTCAAAGATTTTTTCCCCCTTACAAACTAATACCAATAAAATTAAACAATAATATTTCCTTATATTACAGTTCTTTAAATAATATTTCACGATTTAACACTTCGAGGTATGTCTTTTGCAACATAGTAAGCAATAGAAAATTAGAGTTTAAACAGGTTTACGTTTAACAGGTTTACCTTTTCGCAGATAAACAGCAAGCCGGAGACCGGTCATCATACGATACAACCGTTTTCAACAATCGGGCATTGAGAGGACAACTCGCAACACTTCAGGAGTAAGAGCTGTTTACAACTGTTTAACCGAGACAGAACGTTCTGAATCTTATCAGGAAAATCAATGGCAAGAATAACCAGAAGAAAGTTCATCGACTTAACCAAATCAGCAATTCTTGGAGGTGCAGCCATAGCAGGGGCAGCAACACTTATGTCTGAACCCGCTGAAAGCGCTGGCAGCAACACCGACTCAAACAGTGGGGAATTCGTCATCCCTTCATACTGTGACGTATGCTTTATGGGCTGCGGCATTAACGTAACCGTCAAAAACGGTCGGGCAACAAAAATTGAAGGCAATCCGGCGCATCCCATTTCCCGTGGCAAGCTTTGTCCCAGAGGAGCCGGTGGACTCGGCCAACTTTACGATCCCGATCGTTTAAAAACACCATTGATGCGTACAGCCGACAACAAATTCAAAGCTGTCAGCTGGGACGAAGCCCTGGACTATGTCGCAGATAAAATGAAAACCATCATGGACACCCATGGTCCTGAATCATTGGCCTTACTGAAACATGGAAAGGGGGCTGCCCCTTTTGTTCAGCTGTGGCATGCCATCGGATCTAAGACCGAGGGACATCCTTCATATGCTCAGTGTCGCGGCGCTCGTGATATCGGTTGGTCGCTGACCTTCGGTAAGGGACCAGGCGGTGTTGAGAGGGTTGGTTTGGACCAGGCTGAAGTCGTCGCTTTCATCGGCGGACACCTCGGCGAAAACATGCACAACGTCACCGTTCAGGATTACACCACTGGCCTGCGTAATGGATCCCGTCATATCGTAGTGGACCCGAGATACTCAACCGCTGCCAGTAAGGCTGAACACTGGCTGCCCATTCGACCGGGTACGGATATCGCCCTTTTGCTGGCCTGGACACATGTCCTGATCTATGAAGACCTTTACGATAAGGCGTTTATCGAAAAATATGCCACAGGCTTCAGTGAATTGAAAGAGCATGTGGAATATACCACTCCGGAATGGGCCGCACCCTATACCGGCCTTAATGCTGATGACATTCGGCAGACTGCCCGTGAACTCGGAGCAGCTATCCCCAATTCATTGTTGTTCCCGGGTCGTCGATTTGCCTGGTACGGTGACGATACGCAGAGAGCCCGTGCAATGGCTATCATCAACGCTCTGTTGGGTGCCTGGGGCAATAATTGTGGTGTATTCCTGGGAGATAAGATCAAGGTTCCCAAGTATCCCTTCCCCGAAGCACACCATAAAGCAAAAGCTGCTTTCGATAGCAAGGAGAAATATCCGCTTGGAACCAGTACACCGGTCCAGGATATAATAGACGCCACCATCCCTGGACGTTTCAAGGGAGCTACACAGAATGCCCCCATTAAGGGGTGGATGATTTACAGTACCAATCTGATGCGATCGGTTCCTAACCCTAAGTTGATTGAAGAAGCGGTACAACATCTTGACTTGATGGTAGTGGTTGAAACCATGCCTGCAGAAATCACAGGATATGCGGATATCGTTCTGCCCGATACCACATACCTGGAAAGATTCGATGTCTTGAACGCCCCTGAATGGCGGGAGCCATTTGTTTCCATTCGGCAACCGGTCGTGAAACCCCTTTATCAAAGTCGCCCCAGCTGGTGGATTGCCAAGCAGATCGCCGAAAGACTGGGTCTGGGAGATCAGTTCAACTATGGCAATTTTAAAGAGGTGGTTGATCACCAACTGAAACAACTTGGGTCTTCCCTCAAGGATATCAATCAAAAGGGCGGTGTCCTAAAAAAGGCCTATGTCAAGCCAGCCATGAAATTCAAAACACCGTCCGGAAAAGTGGAACTCTATTCGAAAAAACTGGCCAGGGCCGGGTTTGACCCCATGCCCCGGTTCATTAAGCATCCTGAACCGCCGGAGAATTACTACCGGTTGCTGTATGGCAGAACGCCCCAGCATACCTTTTCCAGGACCTCAAACAACGCCATGCTGCTTGAATTGTTTCCGGAAAATGAAGTCTGGGTCAATCCATACATTGCAAGAGTTCACGGAATCAGAGACGGCGATGATGTGGTGCTTAAAAACAAGAACGGCGTTAAGAGTAACCGGATCAAGGTACGTGTGACCAAGCGAATTCGACAGGACTGCATCTTTATGGCTCATGGTTTCGGTCGAACGGATCGACGGCTGACCAAATCCTTCGATGTGGGCGCAGATGATAATGGACTCTTAACTAAATACGAACTGGATCCGATTATGGGCTCCACCGGCTCCCAAGTAAATTTTGTGACATTCGTCTAGTGAGGAAATAATGGCAAGATATGGAATGAGTATTGATTTAACGACCTGTGTCGGCTGCGGAGCCTGTGTGCTATCCTGTAAAATGGAAAATAACGTCCCGGACACCTATGCCCGAACATGGATTGAAGAAAACCTGACCGAGAACGCCGGCGGCTTAAGCCTTGAGTTGTTCTCCAACCGTTGTCACCACTGCAAATCCGCACCCTGCGTCAGTGTCTGTCCGACCCAGGCCAGTTTTATCAAGGACGGCATCGTCATGATCGATAAAGATCTGTGCGTGGGCTGCAGGCAATGTATTTCAGCATGCCCGTATGGCGCCCGCTACTTCGGCCCGGACAGTCGTGTCGATAAATGTACCTTCTGTGAGCACCGGGTCGGCACAGACAGAGACCCTGCATGTGTTGAAGTGTGCCCCACCAGCTCTCTGGTGTTTGGTGACCTGGCTGACCGCGGGAGTGAGCTCTCTAAACTGTTAAAAACAAGAAAATACAAGGTACTGAAAAAAGACAAACGGACCAAACCTAAATTCCATTTTCTGGAGCCTGTTGAAAAAAAGGCGACAAAGGCAAGTTAACACCTTTTCGGACATGGTTGCCAATGAGTAACAACCAGGCCCTTAAACAAAAGCAACACCTACACAAGGATCGATTATGATTGATGCTCCAAAAAACGAAAAACCGTATCTGAATCCGTATCTAGGCGGTATCGGTATCGGGACGATTCTGTTTCTTTCATTTTTTCTGATCGGAAAAGGGCTGGGCGGATCAGGCGCACTAACCCGCCTGCTGGCCTTTAGTATGGATTCTGTAGCTCCGGAATTTACTTCCAGCCTGGACTATTTCAGTCGCTACCTGACCAGCACCTTTCATCCGCTGGACAACTGGCTGGTATACATGATGATCGGCATATTAGCCGGTGGGCTGGTTGCTGGAATTCGCGGTAAACGAATGAAAACGATTATGCTGAAGGGCGATAACACCACCAACACCCGTAGAGTCATCACTGCATTCTCCGGAGGGATTCTGGTCGCATGGGGTGCCCGCCTGGCCGGTGGATGCACCAGCGGACTGGCTCTGACAGGCGCTTCAGTTCAGGCCGTTGCCGGCTGGGTGTTCTTCATGTCCGTTTTTGCCTCTGGATTGATTGTGGCGTATCTGATTCGCAGAGAATGGCTGTAAAAACTTAATCCCTAAATCAATTAATCGGAGACATAATGGTAGCACCACTATTTAAACTAGGCTTCATCGGTTATCCGGGAATGATCCTGATCGGTATCCTGGTCGGATTTGTTTTCGGCTATATCCTGCAAGCCGTCGGCATGGGAAATTCAAGAAAGATTTCAGCCATGTTCTACGGCGAAGATTGGGCAGTCATGCGAATCATGTTTTCCGCTGTGGTAACAGCCATGTTGCTGACCTATCTATTCTACTATCTCGGCCTGCTTGATATCAGCCTGGTGCAACTTGCCGGATTGAATCTCAGCGGCCAGGTGATCGGTGGCCTCCTGCTTGGAGCAGGTATGGTCATCGGCGGTTACTGACCTGGCACTTCTATTGTTGCGGTTGCAGCAAAAAAAATTGATGCCTGGATTTTTATCGTGGGATTTTTTGTCGGTGTTCTGATTTACGCGCAGACATTCTCCCTGATATTTGAACCCATGCTTTCTGCCAGCGGCGGAAAAATGACCCTGAGCAGCCTACTGGGACTGCCATATGGTGTAGTAGTGCTGCTGGTTGTCATTGTCGCCTTTGCGACGTTTTACCTTCTGGGAAAATTTGAAGGTCGTCTTTATTCCAAACAAGCAACGGATTCCGCCAGTTGATTGACAAACTTCAGAACCCATAAAAAAGAGAGTATCATGCAAACTGAAAACAACAATAAGATGCCCCGTTTATTCATAATTGTCAGTGCTGCAATTGGTCTACTGCTGGCGGCATTCAGCATCGCCAGTGGCAGCAATCCGCTGATTCAACCTGACTGGGCCTCAATTCAACAGCAATTAAAAACCAATCCCGTCAGCTCAGAGCAACTTGCAGGCTGGATAGTCGAAGGAAAGCGGGATTTTCGAGTGGCAGGATTTCGGACGGTTGACGAATGTAAAGACCAAAAGAAGATGTTGACCAAATTCAAGTGTTACGACAGCCAAAAAATCAAAGACCGCTTCTGGGTCAGAAAGACGTTTAAAAATATCAAAATGCCCCTGATTGTTTTTGGCAACCATACTGAAGACAGCTTGAGCGCTGCTACGCAACTTAAGCATATGGGATACGATGTTCGCTACCTGGAAGAGGGATTCAACGGCTTTTCAAACCAGTTCCTGAATCCAGACCAGGAAGTGGCTGAAAACGACTCTTCGATCCGCTATCTCACCGGTAATGATCCACTGGTCAAGAAAAAAGGACAGCAATGGATGATGGCCAAAGCTGATAACATGATGGAGGAAGAGGACGAAGAGGTTGAACTTGGGGAAGATGAAGAGGACGATGAGGACGAGGATGAAGACGAAGAAGAAGAGGAGGGTTGCTAGATGAAATGGAAGAATGCCCGAAAACGCCAGATCCCTGTACTCATCTACCTACTGTTCATAACCCTTGTGACCGGAGCATTCTGGGCAGTAAATGCTTCCACAGATACAAAGGCTACATCATCCTATACCGAGGTCAAGGGAAGTAGGGGAGATGTTTACGCGGTCAAGGATATTAACGCCCTGGAGCGTCCTTATAACTACATTATCGGAACCACGACCAACCCGCTGATCGAGATCTTTGGTATCCTGGCAGCTCTTGGAACCGTTGGTTTCGGTTTGATGCACGGCCTGGGGCGATATGTGGCCAATCGCAAGCTAAAAAAACAGCTGGAAGAGGTTGGCAGCGAATATATTTACACTCGCTTCACCCGGATCTGGCACTGGATGAACGCTATCACCATTATTGGCCTGCTGATTACCGGGTTCCAGATGCACTATTCTGGAGCGGAGTACATCGATGGTAAAATTCACCATTTTCTTGGCTATGCACTCATAATTGAATACCTGTTTTTCCTTGCCTACAGTATTGCTACCCGGGATATCAAGCAGTTTATCCCGGCAGCCTGGGAGTTTACAGAAGGCCTGATCAAGCAGGGAAAATTTTATGCCATTGGCATCTTCAAGGGAGAGGAGCACCCTTACCACATGGTCAGGGAACACCGCCTCAATCCCCTCCAGAAGCCGGCCTACTTCAGTATCATGTTCGGGCTGGTGCCAATGATCCTGATCACCGGCCTGACACTGATGAGGCCGGACCTTATGTCATTTCTGGTCAACTGGATCGGGGGACAGGAAAATATGAAATATGTTTTCTACCTGCACCTGATCAGCGCCTTTGGCGTGCTTGCCTTCCTGTTAGGTCATCTCTATCTGGCAACCACCGGAGACACCGTTAAGCAGCACTATGAAGTCATGGTGACCGGTTTTCACCGGGTCTACAAATATAACCAGAATAAATAAAACA
>JAOZRE010000020.1:0-22965 GCA_029940215.1 bacterium
ACCTCTTTTTTCGTTGGAACATAATCTATGCCGTCCTCCATCTCGACGGCAGGAACGTTTGCGGATGCCGAAATATTAAACACCTTATTGCCTATATACTTCCCGTAGAGGTTGTACATGACAATAAATCCGACAAACGATAAAACCATAATGATTAAAGCACTCATATATCCCCCTAAACAAGTGTTTCGACTTGGATACCGGTGATCCGACAGGGCAAGGCTCTGCCAGAAAATCGTTCAAAGCAGCAGTAACCCGTTATCAATAAATAAGAGAATAAACCGCTCATTGAACATCGTCATCCTACATCACTTATGAGCATTTGCCAAGAACTTTGAAAAAAAAGTGTGCCCATTGTCAACCTTTCGGGCATTGTTGTTGGAGGGACTATGGCAAGAGGTGATCATCACCCAGTCGAAGAAAGCCGATGTCGAAAAACAGAACCTGAAATCAAGAAAATGATCAAGGACGCCCTGCGGCCGATCCGCTTCAATAAGGGCCGTGGTTACTTTTTCGGAGCCAATTTCAATGGGGTTGAGCAATTGTTTCCCGACAAACCTGAACCGGAGGGAAAAAATCTGATCCATATGAAGGACACCGACAGTCGCTTTGTCATTCAGGACATGATTGCACACCCCGGTGATGGCGTAACACTAATCCTTAAAGCTGAGTTCAAACTTGATGGTGTAACGCGCCAATGCCGCCCTGATTTTCTCCTCTATATCGGCGACAGCAATCCCGGATTTTGACTTCACAGTGATCTTTGCCAGGGATCCATGGATTTTATTTTCGCTGACAGCAACGTCAACACTCTCCACTATATCCCCAAGGTCCTCGATATCTTTCTGGTATACATGCCTGACCGCATCCCATCGAAGTGACGGCTTGAATATCTTACCCACAGGTGTGAGGGGGATTTCGTCCATAATGTATACCTCTTTGGGAACAGCGGCCCGCTCACCAATCTCCTTCTGCAGGTATTCAACAATGGCTTCCGGAGTCAGACCTGAGTTCTGCTGTACCTGAACAAAGGCTACCGGCACCTCCCCCGCATGAGGATCCGGCCTGCCAACGGCAGCCGCAACCTGAACCCCTGGAAGGCGATACAGCGGTTCTTCGATCATGGCCGGGTCAATGTTATGCCCGCCCCTGATGATCAGATCCTTTTCACGCCCGGTGAGCCAGAAGTAGCCATCCGCGTCCTGCCGTCCCAGGTCGCCGGTGTTGAACCACCCTTCCTTCATCCAGATATCCTTATTCTTGGCCTCCTCCAGGTAGCCTTTGAAAACCGTCGGTCCCTGAATACAGATGGCACCGATCTCGTCTGTTTCCGCTTCCCTGACCCCCTGGGCATCCTGAATCATCACCTTCATATCCGAATAGGGCAACCTGAGACCGATAGATCCGACACGTCGTTCTCCAAACGCCGGATTAACAGAGGACGCAGTTGTTCCCTCAGTCAAGCCGTACCCCTCCAGAATTTTCATTCCTGAGTGAGCTTCGAACCGGTTCATCAACTCAACTGACAGGGGAGCCGCTCCGCAAAGCGCAAACTTCAGGGAGGAGATATCAGCATCCTCCTTTGGAATATCAAGTAAAACCGATAAAACAGTGGGAACACAGGAGAAGAAGGAGGCCTTATAGTGTTCAACAATCTTATAGAAATTCTGCATAATAGTTGGATCCCGGTACCCCTGGGGTGACAGCAGCACCATATGGGCTCCAATGGAAAAGGGATATCCCCCGGTTACCATGGTTCCATTCACATGAAACAGGGGCAACCCACATAGACCGCATTCACCTGGCTCAAGGAGTTTTGCGATGTTCATCAACTCTGCCATGACTACTTCGTTATGGTGGGTGTGAGGTGCCAGTTTCGGTGTCCCGGTCGTGCCGCCGGTGTGATACATGGAGCACATATCTGTCGGGGCAATCACTCTACCGGAATCCAGGCTGTCCCCATTGTATTTTTCAATCACCTCGTCAAATCCCAGGATTCCCTGGCTTTCGTCAGATGGACCAAAAATCCGAATAATCGCTTTCAGGTTCGGCAGGTCGTCCTTGATCTCCATGACCTTCTGCCAGATATCCGACCCGGGGAATTCACCCAGCGCTACAAACACCTTTGTCCCCGCAGCCAGACAGATATCGCGAATCGTGGCGGCTTCAAGCATTGGGTTGATGGGGTTCACAATTCCGGCGGCCTCACCGCCCCACAAGATATAATGAGTATGGGGAAGATTCGGTAATAGGTAAGAGACCACATCATTGGGTCCAACACCCAGATCATGAAGAAGGTTGGCTGTCTGTGTCACCTTGGTGATCAGCTCTCTGTAGTTGATCTGCATGGGCGACACATACTGCTCTCCATTCAGCATAAAACTCATGGCAATGGCATCGGGATTAATGGCAGCCCCCAACTTGATAAGGTCGTACGTGTTCTGCGCCCTCAACCGATCATCAAGTGGCGTCTTCTCAATTTCTTCGATATCTGTCATATTTCTAATCAAAATGTCTTCCATGTCCAACCTCCTTTGCTGGTTAAATGAGCCAATAAGCTACCCTGCTGCAAGCAGCAGAGTAGCGCCCGTCATTCCGGGGAATATCGTATGGGGGTAGCCGTATGATAGTCTTTTCGAGCACAAGTTTAGGAGGCCTTGCCCTAAATGTAAAGAGGGAAAAGAGGAATGGGTAAGGTGTTCAAGGGTTTTCCGATGATAAAACTTAAAACAAACGGAACCCAAAAACCCCTTGAAACAAAGAATCCGACGATTACACCGGAATTTGTCCTTTGCTGTGAAGACTTTTAGCGAGATAGAGCAGGGGAGTATCTAGTGCCGCTACCAGCCACTTCAGCAGATAAGTAGTAACCATAATTTCAAGGAACACATCGGTGGGAAACAGGCCGTAAAAGGCAATGAAGGAGAAAATAACAGAATCCAGCAATTGGCTGATCATGGTGCTGGCATTGTTTCTCAGCCAGATATATTTTGTAGCCGGGAACCGGGTCTTCCAGAAATGGTAAGCTCTGATATCATGCAGTTGGGAAATCAGGTAGGCGACCAGGCTGGCCACCGCAATTCTCGGCATGACGGTGAACAGGGTTGAGAGGCTTTCATGGGCGAAATCGCTGCTGTGGGGAATAAATAACAGCGCCACATTCATGAACACGGTCATTACAATCAGCGAAAAAAAGCCAATGGCAACCGCCTTACGTGCATCTTCCTTTCCGTGGTTCTCACTAAGAATATCTGTGGTCAGAAAACTGGTGGCATATACAATATTTCCCAGGGTTGCCACCACACCAAAGAGTTCTATTGTTTTCAACACCTGGATATTCGCCACGATTACAGCGATGGGTGTCCAAATGTAAAGCCCGGTTTTCCCGAAAATCCGGTAAGCCAGCAGGATTGCGCCAAAATTCAGGAGCAGCAGCACTGCCCAGTATAGTTCGTTCATCACTCGACCTCTTGTTTTTGTTAAGGCTGGTGCTTCGACAGCCGTATAATGCGTTGGACGTTATTCTTTTATATTAGATGGGGCGGATAGAGTGGTCAATAATTCAAATGGTTTTTCGTCCCGCCGACGCTATCGCTTAACAGTCAATACCGCCTTTACCAGCAGCAGAATCCAGGGACTACCATGCAGCAGCAGATCAAACCAGTCGATGGCACGTTTTAACTCACCACTGAAGAGCATCTGCAGTTTTTCGAAGATATGGGGTGGCACAAACGGTGCCAGGCCGATGGTCAGGCAGAGCAGAATAACCGTGCTCCAGGGGATATTAATAATCTTGTCCATTCCTATTCAGATTGACAGGTTCGGCGCTGCAGGCTAATTGTTAAAACAGATCAAGCAGTTCAGATCCCTTCAAACAGGTTTCGCCCCTCCACCAGAGCCCTGATCTTAGCATCAGCGATAGGGCGTTTCAGCATCCAAAAACCACAATCGGGATGAATGTAGCGTACCCTTCCAGCACCCAGCATTTTTTCCGCGTGTTCGATCTGGCGGGCAATCTCATCTGCAGTTTCGACTATATTGGACTTGATGTCAATGACCCCCAGCCCAAGGCCAATCTTCGGGTCCAAATCCTTGAACACTTCCAGCTCCTCCGGCGGTCTATTGCGCGTTTCCATCACCACATGGTCCACATGAAGGCTGTTCAGATAGTCCATGAGTTTGTTCCAACTCCCATCCTGAACTCGCTGACCACCATAGTTCCCAAAACAGAGATGGACTGCAGCTTTTCCCTTGACCCTGTCCAGCACAAGGTTGATGGCCTTTGAAGCCCAGGACCATTCATCAGAATTACCGGGCAGGTTGGCCTCGTCAAGCTGGACGACAGGAGCATCTAATAAAGCAACCTGTTCCGCCAGAACCTTTGCAATGGCCAGAGACAAGGCCGCCGGATCCCTGTAGTGAAGATCAATCAACGTTTTAGCGAGCATGTGTGGCCCGGTCAGCGTGAATTTCAATGGTTTCGTTGCCAACGATTGTGCATGGTTACAGGCCTGTGGGAGGTCCAGTGAGCCAGCAGTGATGGCACTCTCCACAACACCAGGTGGCTGCCTCCTGAAATTCATGCCATTTGCTTCTCGAAACCCCTGTTTCTCATCGAAGGTCAATTCCGTTCGAATACCACCCATGGGGACGACAAAATATTCAATCATACCGTTTGTTTCCGGATGATTCACATCGAAACGGTACAGCTCGCCGTCACAAACCACATCTATCCCTGCCGACTCCTGTGTGTTTAGAACCACCCGTGTCGCATCCGTCACAGCCTGTTCAGACGGGGAGTTTACCAGCCAATCGGGAACCGGATACGATCCCACAACAGTCGTTTTTATACGAGGATTACTCATTGAAAATTCCTATGCAAAAAGGTGATTATCAGGATTCTTTCTCTGCTATTTTACAGGTACTGATACCCAAAAGCGCATATGGCCCACACCTGGAGGTCAATCCTGTAAAAAGAGGTACAACACCAATTACCCCCCACCAGCTTTGAAAGGCCACACCCAATCCAATAATTACCAGCCCGGCGATCATTCTCAATACCCGGTCGATTCCACCTACGTTTTTTTCCATCTTTTTCTCCCTTAAAGTCGTGATAACTGGCAAACCCAATCATCAATATTACAGCAACAAAAACTGCGGTTTTCCGACTTTTGTTGCATATTTTCCAGTTCTTTTTTTTTGGTTGACAGCTTAAACACCATCAAAACTGGATTCAGCTCAGGGAATCAACTATTGCTAATCCCCTGAGATCTAAGACTGCAAATACCTTACCAGATCGTTCAGAGTTCAGTATCCATAAAACGGGGTTTCTGTATTCACTCTAATGATAAATTATTCGTATCTTCTATTTTTCAATACTGTACAAGAAATACTATTGCCGGCTGCTTCGTCAATAAGCGGCCAGTGGTTGTCCGACTACATCCGATATAGTATAAATGAGAAAGTTTCTTGATAGTGATAAAGACACGATTGTCTTAGGAACGTTCACGGCAGAACATGTCAGCTGAAACCAGTGAGCTGAAAACCGGCCAGGCAACTATAACCTTGCAAAAAAGTCGGTTGTCAACAGGATGAATCAATCGGACACCACACTTTCAGCCAAGTTTGGTAAGAAACCATGATTTCTAGGAGATACGCAAATGTCAGAAAAATCAAATGATATTGAGGAAATTGAAATGGAAACGATCGACGGTGAAAAAGAAGCAGAAGGTGAGAAAACGATGGTAGTCGCCGACTCGGTTTTACCTCCAAACCTGCCGGTTGTTCCTCTTTTCGATCGACCGCTGTTTCCCAAAATGATGGCACCCATCGTTTTGGGAAATAACAAAGAGTCAAAGGCATTAATAAAAGCTGTCGAAGAGAACTCACAGTACGTCGGACTGGTGCTGGTCAAGGAACAGGAAGAGGGAGAGATCCATCCTGCCATGATACAGCGCAAACCACCCGAAAGCATGGAGGAATTTCACCGGATCGGCGTCATTGCAAAGATCCTGCAAATATCGGGTAAAGAAGGCAAATTTGTTCATATGATGGTCCAGGTCCTGGAGCGATTTGAAATAAAAGAACTGCTTTCCCTCAAACCCTTTGTCCGGGCAAAGGTCGAGTATAAAAAGGACGAAAAAGCAGAGGTAACCGACGAACTGAAGGCTTACGCAGTCTCCATCATCAACGTCATCAAGGAACTGGTCAATCTCAACCCACTCTTCAAGGAACAACTTGGCATGCTGATGGGGCAGGTCGACGTCAACCAGCCCGGCATGCTGGCAGATCTATCTGCCTCGTTGACAACGTCTTCCGGACAGGAGTTGCAGCAGATTCTTGCGCTGCTTGAGATCCCTGCCCGTGTTGAGAAAGTTCTGGTACTGATGAAGAAAGAGATTGAGGTCTCCAAGCTCCAGGCCAAGATCAACAAACAGATCGAGGAGCGCCTCTCCACACAGCAGCGGGAGTTCTTCCTAAAGCAGCAGTTGCAGGAGATCAAAAAGGAACTGGGCCTGACCAAGGCAGAGCATGAAACCGAACTGGAGAAATTCCAGGAGCGGCTAAAAAAGCTTAAACTGCCAACCGAAGAGATCAAAATTCGCATCGATGAGGAGATGGAAAAATTGAAGGTACTGGACCGGTCATCCCCAGAATTCAACGTAACCCGAGCTTACCTTGATTGGCTGACCATACTGCCATGGGGTGTTTACACAAAGGACAACAAGGACATCAAGAAGGCGGCCAGAATTCTGGACAAGGATCATTACGGCTTGCAGGATGTCAAGAATCGGATTCTGGAAACCATTTCTGTCGGTGTTCTGAGAGGCGAATTGACGGGATCGATTATCCTTCTGGTAGGCCCTCCCGGCGTTGGTAAGACATCAATTGGCCAGTCCATTGCCCGGGCACTGAATCGTAAATTTTATCGATTTTCCCTGGGTGGCATGAGAGACGAAGCAGAGATTAAAGGTCATCGCCGAACCTATATAGGCGCCCTACCAGGTAAATTCATCAACGCCATCAAGTCATGCAACACCTCTAACCCGGTGATCATGCTTGACGAAATCGACAAGATTGGTGCCAGCTTCCAGGGTGACCCAGCCTCTGCACTGCTTGAGGTATTGGATTCCGAGCAAAACAAGGACTTTCTGGATCACTACCTGGATGTCCGGTTTGATCTGTCCAAGGTCCTGTTCATCTGTACGGCCAATCAGCTGGATACTATACCCAGTCCCCTCCTGGATCGGATGGAGACTATCCGCCTCTCAGGATACGTTCTGGAAGAGAAAATGGAGATCGCCAAGAAATTTCTGATCCCCAAGCAGCTGAAACTGCATGGTTTAACCAAAGAGCAGGCCAAAATCCCGTCACCGGTCCTGAAGGAAATCATTGACGGCTACGCCCGGGAAGCCGGTGTCAGGAATCTTGAGAACAATATTAAAAAAATCCTGCGAAAAACGACCAAAACAATAGTTGAAGACCCATCGGCCAAGATCAAGGTCCGCCGCAGTGACTTGCCGGACATGCTGGGCCGACGGATGTTCAGCGAAGAGAAAGTATACAAAAAGCCCAGGGCTGGTGTGATCATGGGGCTTGCATACACCACCATGGGAGGCGCCACACTTTTTATAGAGTCCACCAATGTCCGTTCCAAGGGCTCCGGGTTCAAACAGACCGGACAGCTCGGGAAAGTGATGATCGAGTCATCCGAGATTGCTTACACTTATGTTAAAGCCCTGCTTGACAAGCAGCCGAAGCACAGCGAGTTTTTCAATGAGAACTTCATCCACCTGCATGTGCCTGCCGGGGCAACACCGAAGGACGGCCCTTCAGCAGGGATTACGATGGCCTGCTCGCTCTACTCCCTGGCAACCAATCGCCCCATCATCAAAAATATGGCCATGACGGGAGAGTTGACCCTGAGCGGTATCGTGATGCCCATCGGCGGCCTAAAGGAAAAGGTGATCGGCGCCAAGCGAGCCAAGGTTACCACCCTGCTGTTTCCGGCAGATAACCAGAAGGATTTCGAGGATCTGGACGATCACATCAGGGCAGGGATCACAGCCCATTTTGTCAGTTCATTCAAGCAGATCTTGAAGATCTGTTTCCCCTGATCCAACCAGGCACCGACCCCATGACTGTCATGGGGTCCTTTATGTATTGAGTCAATAAACCCATGAAAGATATCCAGAACCAGATAGACAATCGTCAGGTCAACATTGACAGGGTCGGCATCAAGGGCATCCGTTATCCCATCACCGTCCTGGACCGGGCCAACCAGTTTCAGCATACCATTGCCACGATCAACATGTATGTGGACCTGCCTCACACGGTTAAGGGTACCCACATGAGCCGTTTTGTCGAACTCCTGCACGTGTTTCGCGAAGAGGTCTCCATCAAGTCCTTCTCTTACATTATGGATCGCATGAAAGAGAAACTGAACGCCGAATCCGCCAGAATCGAGGTTCGTTTCCCCTATTTTGTGGAGAAGCAGGCCCCTATCAGTCAGGCAAAAGGGTTAATGGATTATCAGTGTGGGTTTATTGCCACCGGTGGCAAGGATGGAGCGGTGGATATTGTGATGGAAGTCTCGGTCCCCATTACGTCCGTCTGTCCCTGTTCCAAGGAAATCAGTGAATATGGCGCCCACAACCAGCGTGGACAGGTCCAGTTGCGTGTGCGGTTTGACGGATTGATTTGGCTGGAGGAGATGATCAGCCTGGTAGAGAAGTCAGCATCCAGCGAGCTGTACTCTATCCTGAAACGAGTAGATGAGAAAGAGGTGACCGAGCAGGGGTACGAAAATCCGAAATTTGTTGAGGACATTGTGCGGGATATCGCGCTGGCGCTGGAAAAAATAGAGAACGTCACCTGGTATGAACTAAGCGTCGAGAATTTTGAATCCATCCACAACCACAGCGCCTACGCCTACGTCATTTCCAGCGATTCCACGAAGTGTGACTGAAAACCGTCAGACCTTTTTACCGGAGAGCATCTGGTTCATCTCAAAAGCGGGAATGTCAAATTCCGGGGTTCCGATCACCCGGGCAGGCACCCCTGCAGCCGTGCAGTGCGGTGGAATATCGGTTAATACCACGCTACTGGCCGCAATTTTACTGTACTCTCCCACCTCGACATTCCCAAGAATTTTTGCCCCGGCACCGATCAGTACCCCTTTGCGGATCTTCGGATGCCGGTCACCAATCACATTCCCCGTTCCGCCCAGAGTGACCTCATGCAGTAGCGAGACATTGTCCTCTACAATAGCGGTCTCACCAATGACCACGCTGGTGGCGTGGTCAATCAGAATCCCCTTGCCAATATTAGCTGCCGGGTGAATATCCACACCAAAGAGCTCGGAAATCCGATTCTGAAGATGCTGTGCCAGGCTCTTGCGGCCGTTCTGCCAGAGCCAGTGCCCCACCCGATACGACTCCAATGCATGGAATCCCTTATAATGCAGAAAGGGCTCTGCCACACTGGCAGCTGCTGGGTCTCTATCACAGATCGCCTGCAGGTCCGCTCGAAATTCCACCCCAATTCGGGGCTCGCTGCGAAAGGCATTGTCAATCACATCCCGAATCTGCATGGCCTGCAGGCTGGGGCTGGAGAGTTTACTGGCCAAGTGAAAGGAGAGAGCATCATCCAGAGATTGATGATTGAGAACGATTGCGTGCAGGTAGCTGGCCAGGATCGGCTCTTCTGTCGCCGCAGCCTGAACCTGCTGATATAACATCCGCCAGATGGGGTCATCCATTTCGGTTACCATATACAATCTCCTATGAAGGATTCTGTTGACAAAGAAATCTGAGGCTGTTCATCATCCTACACCCTCCCGCTGCAATCAATCAACTCTCTTCATTGCCTCCGCCCTGCAAGCGTTCTCAGTCAGCTGACTGGAAACCGGTCACCGTAAATCCGGCGTCTGTAATGGATTGCATAATCAGGGCTTCATCAGGGACCGCATTTGACTCCACCAGCGCATTTTTTTCTTCCAGATTTACATGAATCTGTTGAATGCCGTCCAGTTTTTCAAGGGCTTGCGTGACACTTTTAACACAATGTTGACAACTCATCCCATCAATCGAAATCAACGTCTTCATATATTGCTCCTTGTTCTTGTGTTCCAGGGATGGATTTGCCTCCGGGCTCTCCACGGGTGACAATTCCATCGGTTTAAACCGTTTTAATCGTAACGCATTGGTCACGACCGATACAGAGCTCAACGCCATAGCCGCTGCTGCGAACATGGGATTGAGCGAGGGACCGCCAAACAGAAGAAACAGTCCGGCGGCCAGGGGTATCCCAGCGCTGTTGTACGCAAACGCCCAGAAAAGATTCTGACGGATATTCCGCAAGGTAGCCTGGCTGAGCTCAATGGCAGTCACAACACCCGCCAGACTGTTTTTCATCAGCACGACCTGGGCCGATTCCAGCGCAACATCCGTTCCTGATCCTATCGCAATGCCTAGATCAGAGCGGGTCAGAGCAGGCGCATCATTAATCCCATCACCTACCATCGCCACGCGATCACCTGCCTGCTGCAACTTCTCAATTGCCTTCGCTTTATCCGCAGGCAACACCTCGGCCACCACCTCATCAATACTAACCGCTTCTGCAACAGCATCAGCCGTGTTCCGGTTATCTCCGGTCAACATCACCGTGCGAATCCCCAGTTGTTGAAGTTTCTGCACAGCAGCCCGGCTGTCCGGTTTGATCGTATCAGCAACGGCAATGATGCCAGCCAGTTGTCCGTCCACTGCCAGGTAAACAGGGGTTCGGCCTTTCCGGGATAGTCTTTCCGCTTCAGACATCTCTTCGGTAAAAATACCTGCCCCCTTCATCAGTTTCAGGTTTCCCAGCAGGATCTGTTGTCCTTCCAGTATGACCTGAATTCCCTGTCCATGTAGGGCCAGAAAGCCCTCTCCTTCAATCCAGTCAATCCCCCGCTGACTTCCAGCCTCAACGATAGCCGCCCCCAGTGCATGTTCCGATCCCTTTTCGGCGGATGCCGCCAGACGCAGCAACTCCATTTCCGATACGCCGTTTAGCGGAATCAGGTCCGTCACGCGCGGTTTCCCTTCAGTCAGGGTACCTGTTTTATCGAAAACCACTGTTTTGATCCTGCCTGCAATCTCAAGTGGTTCTCCGCCCTTGATCAGGATTCCCAGTGCAGCCCCCCTGCCGGTCCCCACCATAATTGCGGTGGGGGTTGCCAGACCCAGGGCACAGGGACAGGCAACCACCAGTACAGAGATAAATATCTTCAGCGCAAAACCGATGCCTGCACCGGATATGAACCAGAGCAACCCGGACAGGAGCGCAATTCCGATCACGACCGGCACAAAAAATCCTGAGATCACATCAGCCAGACGGGCAATAGGGGCCTTGTTGCCCTGAGCCTCTTCCACCAGTTGAATGATTCTGGCAAGTGCTGTGTCCTTTCCCACCCGTAGAGCTCGATACAGAATCGTACCACTCTGATTGATACTGGCACCGGTCACACTGTCACCAACCCCCTTTTCCACCGGAATACTCTCGCCGGTCAGCAGTGATTCGTCCACAACTGTTCGACCACTGGTCACGACGCCATCAACAGGGATCTTCTCCCCCGGACGCACCCGCATGATATCACCGACCATCACCTGGTCAATTTCTGTCTGGATCTCGACCCCCTCCCTGATAACGGTTGCAGTTCCAGGCTGAAGCTGCATCAGCTCGCGAATGGCGCCGGATGTTTTACCCTTACTGACCGCTTCTAGATATTTCCCCACCTGGATCAACGCAACGATCACACCCGCTGTTTCATAATAAAGATGCATCACCAACCCGGGAGCACCCCCCACAATCAGAAAGGTGTTCCATACACTATAGACAAAGGCTGCCATCGACCCCACAGCCACCAGGGAATCCATGTTGGGATTGAGGTGACGAAAGGCCGAGAACCCACGGGTATAAAAATGTGAACCGGCCATCAAAATCGGGATGACCAGCAACAGCTGCAGCAACGCAAAACGCCCGGGGTTACTCCCGGAACTGATGATGGAGGGGAGAGAAAACCCGACCATCTCCGACATGGCAATCAGAAACAACGGAACCGCAAATACCAATGAGACATAGAGCCGAATCCGCTGGTCCCTGAGCTCCTCAACCTGGCGCCTGGTTTCGGTATCTTCGGCATCGGCTCTGCCTGAAGGCGCCTCAGCGGTAAACCCCGCCTTTGAAACCGACTGGATGATATGCTCAAGTGTTACCTGGTCCGGATCAAAGGATACCCGCAGCTTTTCTGTTGTCAAATTAACCGAAGCCTCCGTAATGCCGGGATGCTTGTCAACTGCCCGCTCCACAGACCTGACACATGCCGCACAGGTCATCCCGCGGACGTTCAAGGTTTGAACCTCATTTTTCATGAATTCCCCCTGTCTTAAATGCGCTTTTCCAGCAGTGCCATCACCTCATCGATCTTTTCCTGAACCGACAGACTGTCTCCCGCAGAAACGGCGTTTTTTAGGCAACCCTGGATGTGTGTTTTCAATATACCCTGTTCCACTTTGTGAATAGCAGCTTTAACAGCCTTCAGCTGAGTTAGGATATCAACGCAGTAGCGCTGATCAGTAATCATTTTCTTGATCCCTTTAACCTGCCCCTCTATACGATTCAAGCGATTTAACTGACTCTCGTGATTCGGATGCATGTCTTCCTCCCGTTTTATGTTGCATGATAAATATACAATACCCCGGTAAGGTATATGTGTCAATCTATTTTTCAGGATACTAACCCTTTTCCGCAGGATCCGTCTCATTCAATGCCGAGTTCCAGGTACCCGACTGGCTGCTTCAATCAGAAACCCTGCACGGCCCGGCTGTATTCGCTATTGATCGCTCTGATAAAGATTGCTAGGGTTAAACCAACGAATGAATCACAGATTGGCTTTGCAAAGGCCACAGGGGCGTTAAACCCGGCCATCACATACGAACATAGGGATTAATATGGAAATCAGGGATAGTGTTGTTGTTGTTACCGGTGGGGCAATGGGAATTGGAGAGGCGCTTTGTCGACGCTTTGCAGAGGAAAAGCCCGCCGGCATCGTGGTAGTGGACCTCGAAATCGACAAGGCCAAAGCCGTCGCCAGTGATATTGGCGGACTCGCCCTGCAAGCAGATGTTTCCAGGGAAGAGGATATCATCAAGGTGGTCAAGGAGACCGAATCTCAATTCGGCCGAATTGACCTGTTCTGCTCAAACGCTGGCATTATATCCGATGACGGACCGGGGTGGACAGCCGCATCAGGTTCCAATAACGACTGGCAGCGATCATGGGAAATACATGTCATGGCCCACGTGTACGCTGCACGGGCAGCTCTGCCAGCTATGATTGCTCGGAAGCAGGGGTATTTTCTGAACACCGCTTCTGCAGCCGGACTCCTAAGCCAGATCGGAAGTGCTCCATACTCGGTAACCAAGCATGCGGCATTGGGCTTTGCCGAGTCGCTGGCCATAACCCATGGCGAAGATAACATCGGAGTTTCTCTTTTGTGCCCTCAGGCAGTCAACACACGGATGGTAGCGGGCAACGAAGACGGTGCCGCCAGTATTGATGGTACCATGGAGCCCGCAGAACTTGCAGAACACGTTGTTCAGGGGCTAAGAGAAGAGACCTTTCTCATTCTGCCTCACCCTGAAGTCAAAACCTACTATCAGCGCAAAGCGACAGACTACGATCGATGGATCAACGGAATGCAACGCTTTCGCCAGAAAGTCTTCAAGCCTGTCGGTTAAGCAGCAACCGCCAGCAATTCACTCTCTAAACAGACCCCAGGGCGGTCCTGTAAGATCAGGATCACAGATCCGTTCGTGATACCTGATCGCTTGGATGCCGGTACTGAAGCCTCCGGTATTTTCACCTACTCTGGTAAGATAAATAAAGGCAGGACCTGAGCGTTGATCTCAGGCAGTAAATACAATGATTAGGTGAAGAGACAAACTTTGCACTCCTGCGCATACTTCATGAATTTCTCGGCTGTCCACACGACTACATCTTCAATGAATGCGTCGTCATCGACTTCCATCATCTCCACCGTCATATGGCAGGCAATTAACTCAACGCCCTCCAGCTGAGCCATCTCCATCAGGTCTTCCAAAGCCGGAATATTGGCCTTTTCCACCTTTTTCTTCATCATGCCGGACGCAATAGATGCCATACCGGGGATCGCTCCCATGAATCCCGGTGGGAAGAATTTTGCTTTTGCAGCACCATCCTTCAACACCATATTTAGCCCCATGAAAGAATAGAAAATTTTTGTTTCCATACCAAGCCGGGCTGCATTGATTCCCATAACCAGAGACGGATATGCGCCATCAATGGTATCCTTCACACAAATAAACGCCGCTTTATCTTTTTCTTTGGCTTCTGCCATGTTCCTCTCCTTATATATTGCTTTATTACTGAAAGCCGGCTACACACTGATCAGCGTCACTGTCACCCAGCCATATAATTAAATGACTCCCCGAACCGGGGAGGTCTGTTAGAAACTTCAGCCACCACTTGGTGCGCAGGAAGGGGCCGTATAATTTCCTGATCCAACAGATGCCCCGTTGGCGCGGAAAGCGCCGGCTGAAACAAGCTTCTTCACTTGGGCCTGTTTGCATTCCGGACATACAGGTGTCGTCGTGTCCGATGCTCTCTTTAGTTCTTCAAACCGGTGGTGACAGCTTTCACATTCAAACTCACACATTGGCATTCGATACTCCTCTTAATAGTATAAATAATGGTACAGTTTCCTTTCAACATTGTTTACTGCTTAATAATATCTTCAATTATTATACCAACAGAAGATATTAATGGAAACGAAGAAATCCGGAACAATCCATATATAGGTAATCCCTCTCCAATACCTGTCTCAATCCAGAATCACTGGAGGGAAAGAAACGTATCACGGTAACGTTACTGTAACGTTTTTATACGGTCTGGTAACGTTCTTTTCCAATGGTTTAGCTCACCCTGCCAATCACCCGTCGAAACGTGATTTTTGATTCTCCCAATGGGAGTTAACTGACCTGTCTGATCCTCGATTACCAAGGGGTAGGCCCCTATTGACACCTCATGCCAGCACCAACGGTCTACTCTTTTCAATGGCGAGAAACGAATAATTTGTTTACGCTATAGCAGGTAAATCATCGGGGATTCAAGCCCATAGCCGAATGGAACCTCAGGTTGCCTATAGATATTTATGATTGATATTATTTACGTTTTATTATTTTTTTTCGCTGTGGCATGCTGAATGCAGATTACCTAAACAGCAATTACAAAACAATTCTTTCAAGAGAGGAAAAAAAATGGTTCATATCGAAGTAACAGAAAAAGCAAAAACGGAATTGACAGGCGTCATGACAGAGAATGCCGACAAGTCGATTCGACTTTACATCCAGGGCGCCGGCTGAGGCGGCCCCAGATTGGGAATGGCTCTGGATGAGCCAACAGAAAATGATTCAACCATCACGACAGGTGGCATCAGTTTTATTTACAGTAAGCAGGATGAACCCTACATCAACGATAGCATTATCGATTTTGAAGATTCCTATATGGGAAAAGGGTTCGTTGTTAAAAATGCAACATCCAACTGCTGCTAATAAGTTTACAGCAGGTGGAACTAACCAACATCAGTCAAACAGGAGTCGTTATGTCAGGCGAAAATCTCGTAATGTTATCCGATGCAGATTTTGAAGAAAAAGTAATCAACAGTGACCAACCCGTTCTGGTGGATTTTTATGCAGACTGGTGCGGACCTTGTAAAATGATAGCTCCTTTTCTGACCGAACTGGCTGATGAGTTCCAGGGCAAGGTAAAGATTGGCAAGCTCAATGTTGATCAGAATGTGCAGGCAGCATCTCGTTTCGGAGTACGCAGTATACCGACGCTAATTCTTTTTGAAAATGGGCAACAAAAAGAAATGACCGTTGGCGCCGATCCCACAAAGATACGCCAAATGGTGAGCAGCGCAGCTTAACTGTGTATTCTGATCTCAAGTAACATTGTACCAAATGGGTTAATTTACGCTAACACAATGGAATATTTAAAGGTTCTTTTAATCGTAGCTGCGTGGTTCACACTTCAGAAGTGGATACTGCCGAAAATGGGAGTCTCGACCTGAATGGCGCCAAACGGTTGCCGCGTGCCGGCAAAGGAAGAAAAAGAAACAATCACTCTCGAAAGTAAGATAGATAGTGATCAGCAGTCTCCGTAGTACCCCCAAAGGGATGTGTCCGGATTTACGTCTCCCCCGAATGCATCCCTGCTCTTTCATCTCTAAGCATCATCCCTCAGTTCTATCATCCAGCTGGTCCGTCAGATACCACAGATGTTTCCAAAATACACATAAAAAATTTATCAGTTACTTAATCCGGTTCGGCTACCCGTTTGATAGTTTTTCTGTTTCAAGGCTTCGATCAAAGCCGTCATGGTGATCAGCGGCTTCGAAAAAATAGTATAGGCTTTTCCGATACCCGTCGGCCCATGAGCATCAGATCCGCCAATGCCACCTGCCTGAAGCTGGTCAGCAACCTGCCTGGCCTGTTCATTTTCCGTCTGGCTGGCGCTGCCATTGAGGGTCTCAACCGCCCAGAGGTTTGTGAGATCGGAGAGTCGATCTCCAAGGCAGCTGCCAAACATATCACCCTGGTAAGGATGGGCAGGCACAGCAACCCCGTCGCGTTGATGAACCCAATCAATCACGTGCTGCATAGGCATTTGTGATGGCATATCCCCACGACCTACATTTACACCATAGATCAGGAGATGCCCTTCACGGGCCTTGTATTCCATTGCTCTCAGAATAGGAAACCCTGTTTGACGTGAGATTTCGTCGAAAGGACTGCTGAGGCTATAATCATGATGTTCAGTCACACAGACAGCATCCAAACCTTCCCGCCGTGCAATTGGCACCAGATCATCCGGTTCGATGATGGAGTCGTGCCCCAGCACCGAGTGAATATGCATATCGATTTTGAACATCGGGGTAGAACCTGTTTTGATAGTTGATCAGTATGAAGTGGCAAGCGTGTACATCCAGAACAGGTCTCTCTCGTTAAATCGAGTGGGGCGGTTCCGGAGGCTGTAGGGGTTCACGGTAGCATCGTTATGCCTGAAAGCCTTCGAAGGCCTTAAAATCGAGAGTGGCGAAGTAATCATCCAGCGTTTCAGCCCGACGTATTTCGAGTATGTCACTGTTCGGTCGCAAGAGCAGCTCGGCGGAACGCAGTTTCCCGTTGTAATTGAACCCCATGGCGTGTCCATGGGCCCCGGCATCATGGATAACCACCAGGTCGCCTATATCCACCTTCGGCAGCTGTCGGTTGACCGCAAACTTGTCATTATTTTCACAGAGTGAACCGGTCACATCATAGAGATGATCCGCTGGTACGTCCTCCTTACCGACAATCGAGATATGGTGGTAAGATCCATATACCCCGGGTCGCATCAGGTTGGCCATGCTGGCGTCCAGACCCACGTATTGACGATAGATATTCTTCAGATGCAGGACCCGAGACACCAGGTATCCATACGGGCCAGACACCATGCGGCCGTACTCGGTAAATATTTTGAGCGGATGCAACTGATTGGGAACGACTTTTTCTTCATAGACCTTTTTCACACCCTCACCGACAAATTCAAGGTCCACCGCTTTATCTTCCGGGCGATAGGGAATTCCGATGCCCCCACTGAGGTTGATAAACTCCAATTGGATCCCGATCTCATTTTTGAGTGCGATCGCCAGTTCAAAGAGCATATCGGCCGTATCGACGAAAAACTGCGGATCCAGTTCGTTGGAGGCAACAAAGGTGTGTACACCAAACCGTTTAACCCCTTTGTCTCTCGCGATTTTAAACCCTTCAAAGATCTGTTCCCTCGTAAAACCGTACTTGGACTCTTCCGGATCTCCGATGATGAAGTTCCCCTCCCGCAGCTTACCAGGGTTATAGCGAAAGGAAATCACTTCCGGGATACCTGCATGTTTTTCGAGGAATTCAATGTGGCTGATATCATCCAGATTGATGATAACACCCAGTTCTCTGGCCTTGACAAACTCTTTGGCCGGGGTATCGTTCGATGAGAACATGATCTCTTCACCAACGATCCCACACGTCTCTGCCAGCAACAGTTCCGGCAGCGAGCTGCAGTCCGCACCGAATCCTTCTTCTTGTAGAATTTTCATGATAAAGGGATTTGGTGTCGCCTTGACCGCAAAATACTCCTTGAACCCCTCATTCCAGGCAAAAGCTTTCTTAAAGCGACGGGCATTATCCACTATAGCCTGCTCGTCATAGATGTGGAAAGGTGTGGGGTAGTTGTTGATGATATTGTCCAGTTGCTCCCGTGAGAACGGATTGTGCTTTTGGGCCATTGAATTTCCTTTCAGGCAGAATGATTATCGGTCATGTTGGAGCATCAGCGACCTGCCAGAAATCTGATGTTCCGGTTTTCCCCTGTAACTCAGCTCTTTTCGATGTTTATCTTTAAAAATATCATGCCATTCAAAACCATGTCAACCGTAACGATACAGGGGCATTTGCCAACACAAGATTCACCTCTCCCTTGATGAAACGGGAGATTCCCTTTAGTATGTGAGAGGCTGGGGGAAAACCCGGGCTTCTTTTGACAAGACCCACTGTCTAAAACCCTCTATCAACACCAACCGCAACCATGAAACTCTATCTCATTCGGCACGCTCAGTCTGAAAACAATGTCATCATGGATGATCATATCGAGAACCACAAGGACACCAAGGGTATTAAGGTATACGAAAACCTCCGTCTGGCGGATGCCCGGCTGTCAAAGATCGGCAGCAGGCAAGCCGATGAGCTGGGGGCTTTTCTAGCAAGGTCATACCAGTCATCATCTGAAGATAACCATCAGGATCGTTTCAGATTTAACGATTTTGACTTCACTCACATTTTTGTCAGCCCCATGATTCGAACCCTGGACACCATCAAGCCGTTTATTGGGCAGACAGATATTCAGCCCACCGTATGGGAAGATTTACATGAGCAGGGAGGGGTCTGGGACATCGACGGGACAACTGGACAACGCGTTGGTTTTCCGGGGGTAACCCCCGACTATATTCGCACCAACTATCACAACTACAACGTTCCGAAGTCGATGAATTCGAACGGGTGGTGGAATCGTCCCTATGAGGAAGGGGAAGCTTGTTATCAAAGGGCTGGCGATATTCTGGAAACCCTGATTCAGGAACACGGAAAAACCGATCACCGGATTGCACTGATCACTCACAGCGATCTGATCAACTGTTTTTTATATCAGTTGTTCGACCTGTCTGCGACTGAGCAGGGATACCTGTTCGTTCTGAACAACACCTCCATCAGCCGCATCGATTTTATTCATCAGCGGCGCATGCTGGTCTATCAGAACCGAACGGATTTCCTGCCGGCAGAATTGATCACCTGAGTTGGACTGGTCCTAGAAGTAGATATGAACGTTACCGTGAAACTGCTGGCGGATGGTTTTTTTCTCTTCTGCCGAGAAACGGTTGTTGTAAAGATAGAGCTTTTTAAGGTTTTTCAGCTGGTAGATGGCGTCCGGAAGTTTATCAAAATTGTTGCAGGAGATGTTAAGCACTTCAATGTCCTTTTTGATGCAGTCCAGTTTACCATCTATAACGATATCGATAAAATCTGGATCGTCACTTTCGGTCAGCGAGAGCTCAAGGATACGGTCCTTCACCCGTTTCCTGAGACTTTCAAGCTGACCTTGAACGTTTATTAACTCATCCACTCCCAGGTTTTCCAGGGCCCCGAACTCAAGTGCCCGCTTCAGGCTGGCTGTCAGATTTTCCATAATCCGTTTATCTGAATATTGGTTCAAGAACTTCAACTCCGAAGGGCAGGCTGTTACATCAGCCTGTCACCTCTCATATTATGCCGAAACAGGGAAAGGAACAAGGCATAATTTCGGATATCCCCATAACCGAATTTGCCGTACTGATTTTCAATTAGCCCTTGGGTTATTATCGAAATTAGGCTAGGATTTGTTTATTAATTTTGTATCTAATCGCCTGTGACAGGGCTGGCGCCCTGAAAACTGCATCCTAAAAAAAAGGAGAAACCATGTCAGGAATAACATGGGATCTGGTTATAATCGCCTTATATATGTTAGTCATTCTGGGCGTTGGGTACTATGCCAGCCGCAAGATAGAAGGAACAGAGGATTATACGATTGCAGGCCGACGAATGGGATTTCCAGTTCTGCTGGGGACCTTGATCGGTACGGCAATCGGGGCAGGGGCGACTGTCGGCAAAGCGGGAAAAGCGTATGACATCGGTATCGCCATGTTTTTTATCACCATGGCTTACGGTATCGGGTTGCTGATTTTTGCCTACATCGCACCGACCATACGTAAAATGAATATCTGGACCATCCCAGACGCACTGAATTTAAGGTACGGCAGGGGACTCACCATCATCACCGCAGTTGTGATGGTACTGGCTGTCATTGCTCTTTTCGGTGGTCAACTGATCGCAGTCGGCCTGGTGGTGGTTGCGGTCCTCGGGGATTTTGGCGTGACCTACCAGGAAGCCATTATAGGTGCCGCTGCTATCATGATCCTCTATACCGTTATGGGCGGACTCCTGGCTGTGGCGTATACGGATGTGGTTCAAACCGTTATCATGATCATTGCAGTCGGGATTATCCTGCCGGTGCTGATACTGGTTGATATCGGCGGAGTTGGTGTTGCGGTAGAATATATGACCCCTGCTCCCGGCAAATTCTGGGGTGGCCTGAGTGCCGTATATATCATCAGCATCTTTCTAATCGACATTCCCTTCTGCCTGGTTGACCCCTCACTATGGCAACGAGCGTCAGCTGCAAAAGATGTCAATACCATCAAGAAGGGCATGTATGCCACTGTCGGCGTATACATTTACTGGACGTTTCTGGCAGTGTTTCTTGGCGTTATGGCCATGAACCTGATTCCCAACCTGGGTGCCGCAGCCGGAGGAACGGATTCGGCAATTCCCAGGCTTATTGCCATGTACATGCCGCCTGTTTTAAAGGGGCTCTGCCTCGCAGCCATGATGGCTATCATGATGTCCACTGCCGATACAGCTTTACTGATTGCTGGCACGACATTCAGCCACGATATTGTCAAGAACTTCAAACCCGAAATGACAGACAAGTCCCTGTTGCGGTTGGCGCGCGGATTTATTTTGGTCATCGGTATACTGGGAATTATCTTCGCACTGAACATGAAAGGGATATTTGATATCCTTCTTCTGGCATTTGCTATATTTGTATCGGGAGTTTTTGTTCCGACAATGGCAGCCATATACTGGAAAAAAGCCACAAAACCTGCAGCTTTGATATCTTCCATAATCGCATCCATAGCGGTGGTAGTGTTGTACGGATTGAAGTTTTCCAACATGCTTTCAGACGCCATCGAACCGATTTTCGTCAGTATCTTGATCAGTCTGGTGTTGATGGTGGGAATCAGCTGGCTGACGTACAATCCTGAAACGGCAACCATGCGGTTGCTTGACCTGGTTGAAGACAAAGCGGAGAACAATCAATGACAGATGTAATTGACCTCAGACTTGATGTGCCGGTTTCGGTGGATGAGATGGCAGAAATGGTCAAGTACTTTATTCTAAGTGAAAACAAAAGTGGCATTGCCAACTATATCAATATTTTTGGGCCCCAGTGGGAAGCATCCCTGGGAGCCAGTTTTGAGGAACTTGAAATACAGGCCAAGGCACTCTCAGGGGATGAACTGGAAGCCTGGCTGAAGGATATCGCCGGCAAACTGACCACAACACCTGAGCAACTTGCACAGGATTTACAGAGTGCCGGCATTGTATGGGGGCTGGTCGAAACCGATGATAATGACAGAACCGCTGACCTCGTCTCAAAACTACCGGGCAAATTGAAAGGGATGACCCTTTTTGATCCGTTTGTCGGAACAAAGGGAGTAACAGATGTGGAAAGGGCTGTCCGGGATCTGGGTTTTGTGGCCATCTACGCCTCACCCTATCGTTTCGGTATCAAGGCGGATGATCCGTTGTTCTTTCCGATTTATGCCAAAGCGGTGGAGTTGAATACGCCGGTGTTTATCTATACCGCCATGAACTATCGAACAGACTACGCCATGGACGTCGGACGCCCGCTTTACCTGGACAAGGTGGCTCGATCCTTTCCCGAGCTCAAGATTATTGCAAGCTGCGGCGGGTGGCCCTGGGTTCCCGAATTGATCGGTGTTGCGCGACGGCATCGCCATGTTTATATTGACACCTCATCACATCGCCCCAAATACCTGGGGGTCCCCGGGTCCGGATTCGAGATGTTGATGCAGTTTGGCAACACCCTGTTGCAGGATCGGATCGTCTTTGCCTCAGGTGTTGGTGATCTGGGACTGCCCATCGGGCAGATTGTCCAGGAGATGAAAGAGCTACCGCTCAAAGAATCCGTTAAGGAGAAGTGGCTATACCAGAACGCGGCTGAGCTGTTCAACCTTTAGTGTCTCGGACCTGACATGAACCTGTTCAGTTTTTAAGCTCTGTGAGCTCTGTGTTTTTGTAGTGAGTATTTTTTAAATTTAAGTGGAAAATTACAATGCCCATACCGGAACTGGAGAAGAATATTGGTGTTCTGCTGGAGAAAGCAACCGCTCAGAACAGAGATAAAACCGCAATTCATTTCGATCATGAAAACCTGTCTTTGAGTTATTCAGAGCTGAACGAGCGTGTAAATCAAGTTGCCAACATGTTTCAATCCAACGGGATCAGCCAAAAGGACCATGTTGCCGTGATGCTGCCAAACTGCCCTGAGTTTCCTGTGGTCTGGCTGGCTCTGGCAAAACTGGGGGCAGTGATGGTTCCTCTGAATGCCCGATACCAAGTAAGCGATCTGGAATACGTCCTGGACGATTCGGATGCATCTGCTCTTGTCATTCTC
>JAOZRE010000020.1:22975-25086 GCA_029940215.1 bacterium
CGGGGGCGGCAAACTTGACAGCAGTCTGGACCTGAACAACCTTGCGGACCAGTCTTCCCCGGTGTTCAATACTGTGGATCTGTCACTGGACGACCTCATCAACATTCAGTATACATCCGGTACTACAGGCTTTCCGAAGGGGTGTATTCTAACCCACGAATACTGGCTGACCATTGGCAAAACCGTATCCGAATACATGAACAGTGACGATATTTTTCTGTCGGTAACCCCTTTTTACTATATGGACCCACAGTGGGAACTGGTATCATGCCTGATTGTCGGAGGTACCATGGTACTGACTCGCTCATACAGCCCTGCGGGTTATATGGATCTGGTCCGTAAACATCAAGCGACGGTTTCATGGGCCACCATGGCACCCTGGATCCTCAAACAGGAACCTTCCGAGCTGGACCGTCAGCACAAACTGCGTTTTCTTATGGTTGGTGGCTTTCCCCCGGACCTGCACCGCCCATTCGAAGAACGGTTTAATGTTATCGCCCGCGAGGCGTTTGGCATGACCGAAATTGGTCCCGGACTTTGTGTCCCACCCGAAGATACGAACATGACAGGCTCCGGATCTGTGGGTTTGCCCTTCGAATCACGGCAGGTACGAATCATGGATGACAATAATAGAGATGTGGCCCGGGGGGAAATTGGAGAACTCTGGATCAGTGGGCCGGGCATGTTCAAGGGGTATTACAATAAACCGGAAGCAAACGCTGCAGCCTTTGACGGGGAGTGGTTTAAAACCGGCGATCTGTTTCGGCAGGATGAAAATGGCTACTATTATATCGTCGGTCGTAAAAAGGATATGATTCGTCGGTCGGGGGACAATATTTCGGCCAGCGAACTCGAAGATGTGCTGACCAGCCATCCCGGGATTATGAGTGCCGCCGCCGTGCCAGTACCGGACATCGACCGGGGTGAAGAGGTTAAGGTATATATTGTGTTGAAAGAGGAGACAACACCGGATAACCTGCCTCCTGAAGAGATCATCACCTTCTGTCGGGAAAGACTCGCTTCCTTTAAAATTCCCCGGTACATTGAGTACCGGAAAGAATTTTCGCTGACCGGATCAGGAAAAATCCAGAAACATGTACTGTTAACAGAAAAAGCAAATCTGGCTGCAGGTTGTTATGACCGGCTGAAAGGGGATGCGTAACAGACAATTGGAGCTGAAAACAGCAAAGAGCGCCAACGGCAACAACCGCTATTTTCGGTAGTGGATCTGTTGCCTGGCCCCGGAGTAGCCGTATGCAATCGTTGTGACATCCATTTCATCACTGGTCATTTTGACCATGCCTGAAATGGGGACCTTACTATGTGCATAGACAGTGCTGACAACCTTTTTACCCAGGGCACTCGATTTTATTTTATAGGTAATACAGCGATCAGATTTAATATAAGAGGTCCGGCACTTGCTCGTTGACGTTTTGCCGATTCTCACAGCACTTGCGACAATGCCACCGGCTGACCGCTGAAACTCCAGGAATTTTTTTGGCATTTTCTGCACAGGCCCCTCTCCCTGCTTAATCAACATCTGCTTGACGACCAGTTTTTTATTTATCCGATCACTCTCTGCCTTCGAGTAACTCAACTTAGCCCGGGAGGGCACGTTCTGATAAGTCACCTGGGTATAGGTTGCCCCGTCACTGTCAGATGCGGAATAGACTTCCGTCTCCAGTACTACCGTCTTACCAGACATGCCAACCACCTTTGTGGTGGTGAGTATCAGGTCACTGCTTCCTCCCTTCATTTCGGTCAACGTCGTTACCCACTGCCCTTTCTTAAGCGCGGCGCGGTCCATACCGGACCTGGAAATAGATTTCACCTTCTTGAACTGCACCTTTTTAGCTTTTTTAGTGATCGTTCTTTTCTGTTCCGGCGTGACATCAACTGACAGCTCCGCCACTTCTTTCATCAGGTTATCCGCGGCACTGCATGAAAAAATAAAAAGGCTGACAGCAATCGCAATCATAATATTTCTGAATTTCATGATCACTCCATGTATTAACGGTTTAGGCATGAACTGGTTCACATCCCGTTGTTCACAATCGTCCAGGCCATAACTGGCGGCATCAAACAGGAATTAATGGAACTTTTTTCCGTGA
>JAOZRE010000226.1 GCA_029940215.1 bacterium
ACACCAGTGCGCGGTTATTGATTAACAGCTCGGCAAAAACCGCAATCAACAGTAGAAACACAAACAGCAAAAAAGAATAATATCCCCGCTTGATGGACTTGAAGCGCCTGAGTTTTTTCAATGTCAGTGGATTAATTTGCATATGTCCGTCTAGTCAAATTTAACCCGGGGATCGACCAGTGCCACGCACAGATCGGAAAGAATATTTCCCAACAACCCCAGAAGGGACGAAATAACGAGAACACCCAGCACAACGGGATAATCCCTCTCCACAAGTGATTCAAATCCCAGCAGCCCCAGCCCATCAATGTTGAACACCTTTTCAATCAGGAAGGAACCTGCCAGAAACAACCCGATATTATTCCCGAAATGGGTAGCCAACGGAATAATGCTGTTGCGGAAGGCGTGCCTGAAGACAGCTCGGTTAAAAGAGAGTCCCTTTGCAATGGCGGTGCGGATATAGTCTGCAGCCAGATTATCCATCAACGTATTTTTCATCAGGAAGGTCATGGTCGCCAGACCACCGACCATGTAAGCGATCATCGGCAGCACCGAATGATGAAAAATATCCCACGCCTGCTCCAGAAATGCCAGGTCCTCAAACTCGTCACTGACAAATCCGCCCAGTGGAAACCAGTCCCAGCGCGCAGCCGGCCAAACAAACAGGATTATCGCCATGATGAAGCCGGGCAGCGCATATCCGACCAGCACCAGCACCGAAGAGGTGTTATCGATGAATGTTCTGTGCTTAATCGCTTTCAGAACTCCCAGGGGTATGCAGATCAGGTAGGTCAGAATAGTTGTCACCAGTCCATAATAGATAGAGACCGGCAGCTTGTCCTTGATGATGTCCCAAACAGGATCGTAATAACGAGTAGATGTTCCCAGGTCAAACTTCAACACTTTGACCAGCCAGGTGACATAGCTGATCAGAACCGGCTTATCAAAACCGTAGAATACCTTCAATTCCTCTATCTGCTCTGGAGACAGCGGGGATGCATCCTGGTCTGTCTGACTGGTTGACTGTCCAGTTTCACCTCCCTTACCGAAGCTCATCCGCTGCGATTCAGAGATGATTTTATCCACCGGACCACCCGGTACAAATCGCGTGATAGTGAACACCAGCAGGGTGATCCCGAGAAACGTCGGTATAACAAGCAGCAGTCTTCGAAGCAGATAACTGGTCATTTAATTCTCAATTGATCTTTCGTCACTTTTCACAACTGAATCTCTGAAAACACGGAGTTGAAGACAAGGAGAAATACCGCAGGCATCGCTCCCATCACAATATCAATAAATTAAGGGCCCGGGCCGGGATACGTCAAGATAATAATGGCGGCGCCTGCCACAGACATTTATCGCCCAATCTCAGACATCGCCGTCAAAGTTGAAGCAGGTCTCATCCCCTACCGGCAGACTTTCCGTAATGGCCAGCAGAGCCTCCATACCCTCCAGCGGCCTGGCCAGCAGAATGCGGGTTGCCCGTTTGGCGCCGATTCCCGGTATTTGAGAGAGCGCGATCTGCCCCAGTCGGTTGATGGGAATAGGCCAGGAAATCCCCACCAGACTTCTTTCCCGATACCCGGTAACAATCACGTCCAATGGCTGTCCGGTTTTGTAAGCGGCTGCGGCTACCGGATCCGACACCGGAATTTTGACCGTTACAGGGTACGAGCCCAACTGCCTGCCAAGTATAAACCCCGGGTTGCTCGCTTCAGGAATCACCTCATGCAACACCGTCCCCGGTGGAAAAACAGCCTTCAGCATGGGACGATCAATTTCCTGCCTGATTCTATCCCGGTAGTAGCTGAATTTTTTCTTCAGCAGCGCTGGTCTGCGGTGCTTCTTGGATACCCCACTCCCTTTTAGTAGTTCCGGATTGCTCTGGAGCTTTTCCGCCTTTGTTTTTGGATGAATGGTAATTTGGCGAATGTTGATCCGTCTGAGCAGCAACGCTTGATCGAGTACCGATTTCAAAAACCCGTGATTCAGTTCAAAGGTTTTGTCAGACTCACCCGGTAAACCATGGATGAAGTTCAACCCGGGCAGCAGTTTTGGAACGCCATTCTCCCGTTTGCCGCCGAACCGGTTGATGACCTTGATGGCTCTCAAAGCCTCTTCCGGCGTACATTTCAGGTCATTGATCCGGCAGACGAGCGGGTCCGCACTTTCCAACCCCATAGCAGCAGTATCCCCCGCTGTATTATGCTCGCTGATGATATCAATGATATCGCCCGCCTCTTTTTCAAACGCGACAATCGTTCCCGGATTGATATTGTCAAGATGCAACACTTTTAGTTCCGGCGCTACCTTACGGATTCCTGCGTAGAGACGGAAAAGTTCCAAGGGGCGCGGCCGGGGAAACCCATTCCGGTAATCACCCAGGTCAGCGCCAAACGTCAGAAGGTCTGCCTGCCGACCCAGCCTGAAATACCGATTTCCAATCCCGTAAAGCTCCCGGACTTCATCGAGAATTCCGTTCACACTCCGAAAAACAGGCCTGCCGTAGAAGACTTCCGAACAGAATGAGCAATGGTTTTTACGGGTGCATCCGCGATAGGTTTCCAGTTCCAGCATCAGAAAGGGGTAGTTGGGATGTCGCTCCGTCACAAACGCTCCTGCTGCAGCCCAACGGTCAATCGCTCCATAGTTTCTACGCCCAATCCGGAGGTTGTATTGCCCCTGCTCCTCAAGAAACCGTTCTGCAGCCCTGCGGATGCCACCGGGGTCCCGAATTACCTGGTCAACCGCAGTCTCCAGGTCTCCCATCACCACAAGACCACCTGCATCGGCAATCGTTTTCAATATCTCAGGAGGCGCATGTCGGATTGGACCGCCGATCATCGTCACGGCTCCCCTCTGGTAACGCCTGCGATAATTCAGAAAGGCCAGAATATCCGAAACCGTTCCGATTTTTCCGCCCAGGTACTTACCGGGGACCGTACTCCCCGCAACCATCACCACCAATTCAGGTTCTTCCTGCAGCACCCTCCCTGCGTCCCGCCATTGATCGACGGTCAGATAACCGATTTTTTCCGTGGATACCCCAGCATCTACCAGAACGCCTGCTATGTAACGGCAATAGGGGGACAGGTATGGCGGAACACCCAGACAGGCCGGTTCGTCCACGTAAAAGTCGATAATCTGAATCATGATTTATCAACCTCCCCATGGCCGGCAGATGATAATTTCCCTGTCAACATCAATTCCCGGATGATGATCCTGCCCATTTGCTTCAACCTCTATTTATGCCACATTAAAAGGTGTCATTCTGGTACTGAATCCACGAAGCCTGCAGCTTCGAAGGGCGTATTAAAACCAACTGTATAATAAATGACCTGATGTCTGATAATATTGTAAGTTTCAGGAAGCGCTTCTTCCCGGACGCCACCAATGACCAGTGGCATTCATGGAAATGGCAGCTGCAGAACCGGCTCGACACACCAACCAAACTAGCCCGCATCATCGAGCTGACCGATACTGAACTTTCCGCCTTTGACAGCAGCCAACAGCGTATTCCGTTTGCTGTCACACCCTATTATTTGGGAGTTGTGGCTGCCGATAACCAGAACAATGCATTGAGAAAGTCTGTGGTCCCGGTTGCGGACGAATTCAGGTTTCATGCAGATGAAAGCGGAGACCCCCTCACCGAAGAGGCGCACTCACCTGTACCCGCCATTGTGCATCGGTACCCGGATCGGGTGCTCTTTCTGGCAACCAGGCAATGCGCTGTCTACTGCCGTTATTGTACACGTGCCCGCATTTTTAGCCAACCGCTTCCAGCCATCAGCCGCACAACACACTGGAAAGAGGGTCTGGACTATATTTCACAAAACAAACAGATCAGAGAGGTGATCATCAGTGGTGGGGATCCTTTACTATTGGAAGATGAAACTCTGAAATCCCTGTTGCAGGAAATTCGGCAGATCCCGCATGTCCAGATCATCCGGCTGGGAACCAAAATCCCTATCGTTTTACCCCAGCGAATCACGGCTGAGCTGGTCAACATGCTGCGATCCTTTCATCCGCTGATTCTCAGTCTGCATGTCATTCATCCGGACGAACTGACACGGGAAGCGGTAGAAGCGATTACGCTACTGGCCGATGTGGGGATTGTGATCGGATCACAGACAGTCCTGCTGCGTGATATTAACGACAATACCTCTGTGATTCAAAAACTGATGGAGGGGCTACTCAAGCTGCGGGTGAGGCCTTATGCTCTTTTTCAGTGCGACCCGGTCCTGGGGGCAGGACACTTCCGTACAAAGCTGGAAACAGGCATCAAGATTATCGAAGAGCTTCGGCTGCGGACCAGCGGGTATGCTATTCCCCATTTTATTGTGGACCCGCCTGGAGGCAAAGTAACACTGGCCCCTAATACACTGGTTTCCAAAGACCGTTCAGGGTATAAATTGAAGAACTGGAAAGGAACTCATATTGAGTACGCAGACCCGGTGTCTGGAGAGTCGTAAGCCCTTCATGCCGTATGTTTCAATTTTTTAGCGGATGCTGCCGACAGCCAGGCACTTTCTCCCCTTATCTGAGCAGTCGCCCAGAACAGACAGTCGACAAACGCTGGCTTTTTAGCTGTTTTCTTGATGCGGGCTCGCAGTTGCCATTAATTCATCTGCCGGCAATTGCGCAGTTCAACATGCGCGAATTCGTGATTTGACAAAATCACCCCAGACATTAGGTACAGATTCCCTGGAGATGATCAACTTTCTGATAACGCCACCCTTTGCCAGAAACTCCTGTTTCTCTTTTTCCAGGTCTTCATTGCTCGGTCTGAAGCTACCTGTTAAACCACGTAGTTCTTCTCTTCTTTTCTGGTGAAACCTAAGCATCTCGCTATTAACTGATTGTCCCATCTAAAAACCTCCTTTTTTTTAAACCACCAAAAATCAGTAACGGAATTTAGAACATCTCACAACAACTGCGATTCTAGCATTAATTGATAATGCGCTGTTTTCAATGAAACTAGTTGATACCAATCAACTGAGAACAATTTCTTTATAGTGCATAACGGAGCAAAAATAAATAAAAAAATAACTTTTTTTTCCTGTAAATGCAGGCTGGAACCGGTTTTTACCATTATCCCAGTTATTTATCAGGTTTTGACTATCCACAAAAATGTGAAAATTGTCCTCAGAAGATCACTAAAAATTGCAGCTTAAGTCGTTTATTAAAGCAGGAGGGTAAGTGGCTGTCCGACCGGTATGGGCCGAAAAAGGCATTTAAGTGGATTTTTTCAGAAGTTTTTTTGCCAATTCATAAGCGTCCGGTGTGTTGATGTCGCTGAACAACATCGGGTTGTCAGCCGGAGCAGCCAGCTGCACAATTCGATGCCCGTCCACCAGTACCATGCAACTTCTTCCAGCTGCGACCGGCACCACAGACTCAGCCACCAGGCGTCTCTGGTAGATAGCCAGCAGGGGGTTGACCTTTCGGGTCACTTCCGCACATACCCCATCGACATCCAGCGTCAGAAAACACCGCATCCATTCCAGACTTTTCGTTGTTAAAAAGGGGAGATCACAGCTGAGTACAAACAGGTTGTCGACGTCAGGTGTCAGCAACACCATTGCATCCGCAATTCCCTGCAGGGGCCCCTCGGCAGGACTGGAATCACGGCCGATTTCAATCCGATCAAACAGGTCATCGGTCAGCTGCGGCATATCCTGCATCGGTGACAGCATCACAATTGTCTGGCAGACCAGCGGGGAGACAGTTCGGATCAGGCGTTCCAGCAGGGTTTGCCCGTCCAGAAACAGTCCGGCCTTATCCCGTCCCATACGGGAAGACAGGCCGCCGGCAAGCAAAATGGCCCCGGAACGGCTCATGGCTGAGTGAAGGGTATTGAAAGGTTGGTTACAGTTGTTTGCACCTGAATACCAGACGATTCCAGGTACCGCTGTTTTGAAGAAGAGTTGTCATTAAGCCGGGTTCTGTCCCCCGGTTAAACCGGGGTCATAATCATTTATCTGGGAGCACGGTTACCCGTACCCTCTTGCATCCTACCCGGTAGCTAGGCGAGCAACCATAAACGCTACCCTATTTGGACTTGCATCAGATGGGGTTTACCCTGCCAGGCATGTCACCATCCCCGCGGTGGGCTCTTACATTAAAGAACCGAAATTCTCCCACCATTTCACCCTTACCTGTTTCCGGCGAACCGGACCATCGGCGGTATATTTTCTGTGGCACTTTCCATGGGGTCGCCCCCTCTGGCCGTTAGCCAGCATCCTGCTCTGTGATGCCCGGACTTTCCTCTGTTAACCTGAGTTACCAGCGATTACGTTTCGAACTCTGCTTCAAACAGTTTCCGGTCAGTCTGATTCGTTTTTTCCATTTTTCAGACCGACTTGGACTTACAAGTATCTCGAAACCCGAGAAAAAAATCAACCCATCCTTGTCATTTATTGGTTGGTATAATCTTCAGTACTATCTTCCACCACAACCAGCTCAATTCCAGCCTGGGCAAACATGTCCCGACTTTCCTGGGCAGCATGGTATTTTTTCTGAGCGACGACCTTGGTAATCCCGCAACTGATGATCAACATGGCACAAACACGACAGGGCTCCATTTTGCAGTAAAGGGTTGACCCTTCAAGTGCAATTCCCAACCGGGCTGCCTGGCAGATAGCATTCTGCTCCGCATGAATCGTCCGAACACAGTGTTTTCGCACCGTACCATCCTCATCAATCACCTCCTTCATCAGATGCCCGACTTCATCACAATGCGGCAAGCCCGGCGGACTACCCACATAACCAGTGCTGATAATTCTCTTATCCCTCACGATCACGCATCCACTCCGTCCGCGGTCGCATGTTGCCCGATTTGCCACGGTATTCATCAACTCAATAAAATACTCATCCCAGGGAAGTCTTCCCATTTCTCTTCTCCTTATCTATTACAAATCACACTTGAACGTCCGCTGTTGGCTACCTGCCATCATCGGATTCTGCTACCGGGTCCAATCTTTGTCCCCGGAACCGTTTGTGCCTGGGCCAGCCCCAATCATGGGGGGCTTATATCCATTTGCCGTAATTCTCCAGGGTCAGAAAACTCTCAGTTGAGACGATGGAATCCAGTTTGCCCAAGTCATTACAGATGAAATTGATTACTGCATAGGGCTCCAGAAACACCTCTATGATCAGATCATAGCGCCCGGTCACAATCGATGTGGATTTCACATTAGGCAGCAGAGCCACAGCTTTTGCTGCTGTTTCAAGATCCTTGCTGACTGCCACTTTTGCTCCAAGAAAAATAACCCGTTTATCCCTGACCATGCTGGGGTTTATCAATCCTTTGACCTTCAGAAAATTATTCTCGGTCAGCTTCTTGATTCGGTTCCGAACCGTTCCCTCAGAGATTGACAACCCGGATGCGATTTCATTGTTGGAAATCCGCCCGTTTTGTTCCAGATACTTAATTATCGCATTGTCTACATCATCAACTTTCATAAGGCTCTCAAATAGATAGGTTCGGTTATGTCCCGTTAGCATCATATCCCCGGAGGGTCGGAATACCAAATAATACTCTCATTCATAACTGAAACGTTTCAAATCAATCAAGCCCAAACTGGACGCATCAAAGCCCTGCAGCTGTACCTGCCAGCAGAACAGGATGAGCGCCATGGCCACCATTGACCTCGACCTTATCCCCGACGTCCTGGCA
>JAOZRE010000599.1 GCA_029940215.1 bacterium
CATGCGTGCCCGCCAGAATCACTTCACTTGCGATGGTATAGTGCAACTCCGCCGGAGCAGCAATCACCACACCGTCGACCTTATCATCGTTCAGGATCTCATTGAGCGAAAAACAGGTGTCCACGTCAGGGTACTGCTCTTTGAATCCGGCTATAACGCTTTCGTTCTTGCTCAACACATCTGCCGGATGAAAATGCAGGTCTTCAATCGATGAGCCATAAGCATTATAGTTCAGCAGTTCCCCCATCTTTTTCAAGGTCAGAACGCTGGACCCATTCAGCCCAATGGAATTGGCCACTTTCACAGCCATCAGGCTCATGTTGTCGCCAAACAATCCGACAATAGCCCATCGGGAAAAAGTCTCATCCAGGTATCGGGACACGATAAGTGACGTGTTGATGTCGGCGTCTGTCTGAATATGGTATTTACTGTTTTTATGCTCAGGTGTTTCATGACTGATGTGATGATCAAACCAGAGGACTCGGCAATTCTGTTCCAACAATCGATTCAAAAAGAGCAGATTCTTTTCAACAGCGATATCGAAAACATTGATTTCCGAATCTATTGCCTGCTCGATATTTCTCAGCAGAGAGATGTCTCTTTTAACACCGGTTACTGGCGTATATTCCTGAGGGTTGCTCAGGTACATTTGATGCGCTGCACAGATACCATCCGCATCACCGTTGAAGACAAAATAACGTATCATTTATTTCATTTCCCGGACTTCACGACGATTTTGGAAAACGCTTGAAAGTCAACCAGATGGTTTTCAATAATCGACCGAACAATATCCAGGTTCAGCTTTTGATAATCGTGCACAGCCACATTTCTAAAGCCGACCATGGACTGGAGGCTGTAACTCAGGGTTTTTGAAATCAAACCTTGCTGCTCCAGCATCTGAAACAGCTCCCTGCTGTCCTGGGGAATGCCAAGTTTCCCACGGCGGACCAGATGAGCTGCAAGGTCAATAGCCGCCTGGCAGAGTCGCTCCAAGTTTAATATGATGGAATCCTGCCGGGTGTAGTTGCTTGCCAGCTCCGCCTCGAACCCCTGATGCTCCTCCTGAATCCTTTTGATACAGCGTTCCATTGTTGCGGTTTTATTCAGAATGACATTATCTACCATCATAAACCGTCCCCCTGTCCTGTATCGCCTCGATGATCGGCTTTCTGATCAGGTTGAAATCAAGATACCGGCTGTAAACCAGCGTCTCATATTGCGATATGGCTTCTTCGTCCGCACAATAGATACGCTTCCCCGTAGAAATGACCTCAAACTGCATCACGATTGAAGCCTGCCCCAGGTCAAGCAGATCGGTGTCCCTGGAAATAAAAGCCGCGAGATCCTGCTGCAACCTCCACCGGGACAGGTTTTCCAACCCGCTTTGGGTCCTGAACGCCAGATCCAGGTCACTTTTCTGCGAGAAATGCCCGGTTATATAACTGCCATAAACATAAACAGCCTGCAGGTCTGCAATTTTTTCCCTGATAAACAAAATGATTTCTTTAAGGTCGATGCGTTTCACGTTCATTACTTTTTCACCACGGAGGGGCGAAGGGCACTGAGTTTTTTCTGTTTAAAACGAAAACGAGAGTTGACGAAATAAGGTTACGATTAAGAGTATGATTAGGATTACGACTTTTTACTTATTGGGATTGGAATTTTGATAGAGAACAATACCCACGCGATCGATATGTTCTATCAGTCCCTTATGTTTCAGGCTTTTATAATCCGTTACATTAAAAAAATAGGGGGTCTGCAGTTCGTCCAGTTCGGTCAGCAACCGGCCGGTCAAATCCACATTCGAGCGGCTGAAAACCGCCAGATCAATGTCCGATCCCTTTTCGTAGTTCCCTTTTGCTCTGGACCCATAGACCACCACCTTTTCAATTTCAATGATACCGGTGAAATACTCATGGAGCAGTGCAACTGTCGATTCGGGCAGTCCAAACTTCATACGTCAGCCACCTTTTCCCTGAAAAAGGAATGTAACTGCTCTATTCCGGTGTGATAGCTATCTGTAATTTTTTGAAGTGCTTTTTTTGCGTTCTCTTCGCTGTAGGTAT
>JAOZRE010000227.1 GCA_029940215.1 bacterium
AGAGAGATTATATGAGCTGGCTCAAACGTTGGCACGAATAAAATTGAATTTAACCTGTACGTCCAGCTAAACAGCGGACTTTAAAAATGACTCTAAGCGATTTTTCATCTTGGTGGAGTATTCCAATAGCTTTTTAAAGAGATCAACAAGAGAAAACCCTCCAAAATTGCCTGTAGAGTGGATGATACTATTTTCCCAACCAATAGCAACCTGGCCGGTTAACTATTACGAACAGGGACAATTGAAAGCGGTCCCGGATCGATTGCTTTCGACTTGTTTGGCCAAGACAAGGGATACAGATTTGACGGCAGTTTAACATTTCTTAACATTTATTAACGCATCAGTGACAATAGGTTTTGTTTAATAACATATTGTTAAATATGGTCGATTGTTTGACCGCATTGCTTGCTTGAGTACAGAAATTAATTTAGGTTGAAGGTTTGGATAACCAACATGATCCTTTGCCCGGGTCAGCATTCCGCGTCAAAATGTCATCGTCCCGATCTTTATTACTCCCTGAATACAGAGATAATTAAGGAACTGCCGACCCATTTCGCTTTATGAAGATGCTATCGATACAGTCACGGATATTAAAGGCTTGCCATTCCATTACACAATACTACACTTTGCTAATTTTTCTGATCGGCTCGACTATTCCGGCAATGGCCTATGACGTTGACCCTGAACTGTTGAAAAAGGTCAAACTGGTTCAGGAGGGTGGAGAAACCATTGTCGAAGTAAGCATGGCGGGCTTACTCTCCCTTGCATTGGAAAGAAGTACCATTGCGGATATGCTCGAAATCAACAAACAGATTGCAGAAGAAGCCCTTGCCGCAGCCAGGGAGATATACAATCCCGTATTTAAAACGTCTATCGGATTATCTCGCAATGTTTCTGTAACAGGAACAAACCTGTCCGGAGAAGTACTTGGTGGTTTTGGTATCATGGGGCCTGGTTATCTGACCCCTGCCCTCTCACCTTTCCTCAGCTTTCTGGCAGCAGACAGTACAGCACTTTCAGCAACCTGGAGCAAAAAGTTAACGACTGGCATCACTTATCAGCTGAGCTATCAAAAGATCTCTCAAACAACAAGCCAGGCCTCTTTCGAGAATGAAGATGACACGTTCGAGAGCTGGTCAAAAGTTGATGACCCTTTATATATAGACAATCTATCTGCTGCTGTTAACATCCCTATTTTTCAAGATTGGGGAGAAATCAATCGGTTTCCGGAATTCCAGAGTGAGATTGCCCTTTCACAGAACGAAATGCAATCCAGGAAGTCAAAACTGGAGCTGTTGAACTTAATAGCCAATATTTACTGGGATCTGGTCGGGGTTCAGCAGAATATTCAAACCCTGGAATCATCCATTAAGCTGGCTCAACAGTTTTTAACCGACACACAAACCCGGCATCGAATGGGTGTACTGGATATTATCGAAGTCAAACAGAGCGAAAGCCGCCTTGCTGCGGTTAAACAAAGCAAACTACTTGAAGTGTTTAAGAAAAGCCAGATTGAGGATCAAATTAGAGCGGCTCTGAATTTAAGCGACCTCCCTTACGGATACAAAGCCACAGAAAAAATGCGGATTCGGCATAGCATCCCTGATTTTAAATCACTGTTGAATGTTATCTATCAGAAAAATCAGGATATTCAGTTACTGAATTCAGCCGTCCGTTTGAATGAGTTATCGAGAAAAGTTGCTGAAAACAAAGCAGAACCTGATCTTGATATCAGTTTGGTCTACCAGATGAACGGTTATGGTAAGGACACCACCAAGGCTTCCGGAAGCATGTCAGAGTCGAAACTGCATAACTATCAGGTCGGTTTGAACTGGCAGATTCCGCTCTTTGACAAAGTCACGCCACAGAAAATCAGCCAGGCTACGTTGGAGCGTTCACGTCTGAATTTGCAAATAGAAAATCAAAAATCCCAATTAAAAGTTGAGCTTCAAGCCATTCTTCGAAATTTGAAGTTAGCCATACAAGGTATCAAATTAGCACAAAATACCGTCTCGCTGGTGGAAGAGCTCCTACGAAAGGAAACCGAAAAATTTAACCTGGGAAACAATACCAGTTTCCGAATTTCCCAGGTTCAGCAAGACCTGACCGATGCGAGAAAAAATGAGATACTGGCAAGCATTCAGTATGAAAAAGCGTATCTTGCCTTGCTTGTGATCACGGAAACCATATTTCCAGCATATCAGCTGAAGGATTGAGTTCAATAGCGACTGGACAGACCGTTTCAACCATAAAAAGATAACCCACTTTAGACTATAAACACCCGGATCCCGATGATAAGGCTACCCTACCAAATATTCAGATGCAGCATCCTTTTCAGCTTATTACTTGTATTTGCGATGGTTCAAACCGCTGATACCAAGTCTGCTGAGCGTAAAAAAGTCACCACGGTTGAAGTCATTAAACTTTCACCGAGAAAATTGGTTAACTACGCAAATTATATTGGTCACCTTAAACCTGTCAACAGGGTAACGGTTAGTTCTGAAGTTCCTGGTATAATTAAAAAAGCGTCTTTCTTAATCGGTCAATCTGTGAAGAAAGGACAAACACTGATTACATTTGATACACGCAAGCTGGTGTTGAATAGAAAGATGACTGAGTCAAACTATACCCTTGCTCTGATGGATTATAAGAGGGAGAAAAATCTCTACATTAAAAATCTCTCAACCATGGCAAAAGTTGCCTCCCTGAAAAACCGCCTGGATGTCAACAAGGTCCGCCTGGACATGGCCAAGCTGGACCTGGAAAAATCCCACATAAAGGCCCCGCTGAATGGTGTCATTAAACGGAAGTATGTTGAAAAAGGAGAATATATCGGGTTCGGAAAAAAGGTCGTCGAGATTATTGACATTGCATCCGTACTCGCGGAAGTAAACATCCCCGAAAAAGAGATTCGGTTTGTGAAACCCAAAAAACTGTTCAAAATCACACTGGATGCGTTACAGGGAAAGCACTATACCGGGCGCGTCAAAACAATAGGCCTGGAGGCAGACCCTAGAAGCCGCAGCTTTACTGTCGAAGTGGAAATCCCCAACCCAAAGAGAGATTTGCTGCCGGGGATGCTGGTTCGATTAACGATGATGACACTTTCTATTAACCGTCAAGTTGTCATCCCCCGCCATACGATACAGGAAGAAGAAAATGGCAGTTTCGTCTATATCGTGAAGAACAACCGCTCAATTAAGAAACCGGTAACCATTGGAATCACTGTCAATGACCAGGTCCAAATCCTGTCCGGCCTGAACTTTGGCGAGTTGATCGTCGAAACCGGTCAGCAAATGATCACAGATCAGGAAACCGTCAAAATAGCTGAAGTCAAAAAACAGACTTCATAATTCACGCATTTTAGCCATGTTTCAACCGTTCCGGTCTTGATAACTCAAGGAATGAGTAAAAACCAGTCAACAAATATAATCAGATCGCATTAACCTGGCGTATCATCTCTCGTTATAGCTTAAATCATGAAAGAACCATCGGCACCCTCCAAATCATTCTGGATGAGTAAGCTGGCCATAGAACGGCCTACCTCCGTATTTATCCTGATGATTCTGATATTTTTTGTCGGCTTCAGTGCCTACAACATTCTACCACGGGAAGCCGCTCCAGAGGTTCAAATCCCATACCTCATCGTCACGGTACCCTACCCGGGTTCTTCTCCTGAAGATGTCGAATCACTTATTATCGACAAGCTGGAAACGGAGATGCAAAACGTGGAAGGCTTGAAAGAGATGTCATCCACATCAACCGAGGGAGCTGGAATGTTGGCCATAGAGTACTTTCTCGGGACAGATATTGATGAGGCAAAAACAGAAGTCAGGGAGGTCCTGGACCGTATTACACCAGAATTACCGGATGAGGCTGAGGACCCCATCATCACAGAGATCAATACAGCTGATTTCCCCATTTTAACGCTTAACCTGTCAGGCAACGCCGGACTATTGAGACTTAAAGAGGTGGCAGAGGAGCTTAAAGAGGATATTGAGGCAATCCCGGGAATTCTTGAGGTTAAAAGAGCCGGTGGTCTGGAGAGAGAGGTCCAGGTTAATGTCGACCCGGACAAGCTTCGCTACTACAATGTTGACCTGAACCAAGTATCAAATACCATCGCCTATGAAAACACAAACATGCCTGCCGGCGATATTACAATAGGCCCGCTGAAGTACATGATCCGGATACCTGGTGAAATAAATACACCGGAAGACATCAAGAAGATGGTCATTACCGCTCCCAACCAGGTTCCCATCTTTACAAGAGATGTCGCAGATATCAAGTTTGGATTCAAGGAGGTGACCTCACGTTCCAGATTTTATGGTGTGGAGTCCATCTCACTCTCCATTTCCAAACGCTCAGGTGAGAACCTGCTGGTAATAACCCATGAAATCAGGAAACTGATAGATCAATATCAGAATCGTTATCAGGGATTAGTCAAACTTACTATCCTGTCCGATTATAGCGATTTCGTTAAAAAACTCGTTCGAGACCTTGAAAATAATGTTTATTCCGGTCTGGCCTCGGTATTGATCATTATGCTACTGATTCTCGGGGTCCGAAACTCCTTTTTTGTTGCTGCAGCCATTCCCTTTTCAATGCTAATCACGTTCATCGTATTACAGGCCTTGGGCATTACGTTGAATATGATAGTTTTCTTCGGGTTGATCATGGCGCTCGGGATGCTGGTGGACAATGCCATTGTTGTTGTTGAGAATATATATCGTCACGTGGAATCAGGTGTCCCTCCCGTTAAAGCTGCACTTAAAGGTGTGAGTGAAGTAGCCATCCCGGTGATCACTTCCACTCTGACGACCCTGGCTGCCTTTACGCCCTTACTGTTTATGCCTGGTATCATGGGTGATTTCATGAGCTACATGCCTAAAACGCTGATCATCACCTTAACGGCATCCCTATTTGTTGGATTAATCATCAATCCGGTTCTCTGCTCCACAATAATGCGTACCCCAAAGCAGAAAAAGGCGGCTGATGAAATCAGTATCGCACGCAACAGTCGCATTTTAAGGATCTATCGTTCGCTACTCAGCTGGTCGCTTCGACACCGACTCTGGGTCGTTATCATGATTCTCCTACTCTGGCTTATTATTGTCGTCTCATATTTTAAATTCACATTTCCAACGGCAGGTGTTGAGTTCTTTCCCACATCCGAACCGGAAACAGCCATCGTTCATATCGATGCCCCTTTCGGAACGGCACTGGACGAATCAGATGGCATGGTCAAAAAGATCGAGAAAATTCTGGTTCCTTATCAGGATAAATCTGAGTCCATCGTAGCAAATATCGGTCAAGCGAGAGGAAATTTCTCATCTACGGGTAAAACAACCCACCTCAGTCACGTTGCCATTACGTTCCCCAACTGGGAAGAGCGTACCATATTACCCTCCTTGATCATTTCGCAGATCAGAGAAATTATTCAGCCGCTGACAGGTGCCGTTTACCGAATTACCAAAGCCGAACACGGTCCCCCCACCGGAAAACCGGTCAATATCGAGATATCCGGAGAGGATCTAAATACGCTCAAGACCCTGTCTCTGGAAGTACAGAAGAAGATCAAGAACATTCCCGGGCTTGTGAATATGGTTGATGATTTTTCCGCAAATCGATCTGAAATTCAAATAATTGTCGACCGGGAAAAAACCGCCCGCCTTGGACTCCGGACAGCACAGGTAGCAAGTCTTATCCGAACCGCCGTGAACGGACGGGATGTTTCGACCTATCGATCCGGCAAGGATGAGTATGACATTATCGTCAGACTCGACAAGAAACACCTGAGATCCATTGGCAATATTAGAAACCTGTATATCAAAACCCCCATGGGGGAATCGGTTTCACTGAGTGAACTGGCTACGATAAGAAACGCAGTCGCCCTGGGTTCCATCCGCCATATTGAAGCCAAAAGGGTCATCACGGTATCTGGTGATGCGGAGGGAATTTCCGGAGCCGTCCTACTGCAAAGGGTGCAGAAGCAACTTCAGGATTTTAAGACACCTCCCGGCTACAACCTCATTTATTCCGGTGAAAATGAGTCTCAGAAGGAGATGCAAGAGTATCTTCCCAGGGCTTTTATGGTGGCTGTTTTTCTGATTTACCTGATTCTAGTAACCCAGTTCAACTCTCTGGCTATACCATTCATCATTATCACTTCTGTCTTTATGTCCTTTATGGGTGTGTTCCTGGGAATGATCATTCATCATAGCCCAATAAGCATCATCATGGGGGGAATTGGAATCATTTCACTGGCAGGAGTTGTTGTAAACAACGCCATTGTGCTTATAGATTACATCAGGCAGTTACAAGAAGAGGGGATGTCGCGGCATGATGCGATTGTACTGGGCGGTATGCTACGGATGAGGCCGGTCATGCTGACAGCTATGACCACCATCCTGGCCTTGATGCCGGTTACCCTTGGCTTGGATATTAATTTCTCCCGGGCCGACATCGTTGTTTTTGGTTCCGAATCAGGGCAGATGTGGTTACCAATGGCGCTAGGTGTCATATATGGGCTCGGGGTTGCCACAGCCTTGACATTGATCGCCGTCCCCGTTTTGTATTCAAGTATAGAAAGCGGTAGAGAAAAATTCAGCATGCTTCTCAACCGAAAGAAGACGCAGCAGAAAAAAACAAAAAAGGGGATTGCCACAGCACGGAGAATATCCCCAAAAAAGAAGTCAAGTCCCGGTTCACCACCTACTCAATCACATCGTTCACCGAATTAACCAGCTGATTGCGATGATCAATCTGCCATTCATCAAGAGCCGGATCACCGTCAATATTTGCAACAGCTGTTGCAACAAAGGCACTGCCATTCTCCGCGATTTTTGTCGAATAGGTATACTTCGCATCTAGAGGAATCTGTATATCCAGCATTTCCAGATTAGCACTGTAGACCTGGTTGGCTGTCTTGTATAAATCCTGCCCCACATAAATTGCCTGCAATATTGTTTTCGCCTCCGTCTGTTTCGACCGGGATACCATCTTCTGGTATCGCGGATATGCCAACCCCGTAATGACAGCAACAATAATCAGGGTGATCATAATCTCAATTAGACTCAAACCTGCCTGTCGTGTTTTCATTAGTTCCCCATTGGAAAATGTTTAAATTTTTTCCAGATATGAAAAAATGAGATCAGAGGATTTTTACCAAGGAAATCAGCGAATAGCAAGGTAAATATAAAACGATCTGGCAACGGCTGGATAACCCTTGTATTTCAGGTATCAGGGGGATGGGAGGTGTAAATAATTGGGCGATCAATCAGGAAGGTATAAACTCCTTTATCTTTTCAATCAGAAAATCACTTTGGCTGCTGAAAATCTCACCGGAACTTCCTAGATAGTCTCTACTGGAAATAAATTGCTCTTTGAACGTTTCCTCATCTTTTTTCTGGATAAGTTTCAGACTTTCCTGTGCCTGATTGATGAAATCCTTCAACACATGAACATTCTCCGGATTATCCATCAAAATATGAGTATAAAGGTGGGGATCTCTCTGGAGGATCCGGCAGGTGAAAGCGAAATTTGCCTGGTAGACAGGACTGCAAATCGACAGAAGGGTGTCAAGATCCACCTGCTTGGACTGCAATGTTTGAGTGAAAACAATGTGGT